>DASVDB010000038.1 GCA_036381315.1 Bacilli bacterium
CATGAAATCGGTCTTTGCAGTCTTGTGAACATGTACAATGAACGACATCCCCAGAGGGGATAATCGCGGAGGAGCCGGATGCGATGGCCCGCACGTCCGGTTCTGTGAGAGGCCCATGAATATTTCATGGGCCTACTCGATATTTGTCGACAAAAGAAATGGCTTGTTCCCGGCATGTTTAGACAGACTTTGAACACGCGCTGTTTTATACTGGTGTCGTGTTTGAATCTTTGGGGAGTGCAAGGGCTTGGTCGTATATGCAGATCTGCTTTTTGTATTCAATTTGTTTATCGACGCGGTTTTATTGGCGGTAACCGCGCGTATCCGCCATCTTACTGTCAGGAAATTCCGCCTTTTGCTGGCCGCTTGTTTGGGGGCATCGTACGTTGTCGTCATGTTTGTTCCGCCGCTGTCCTTTCTGTATACATTTACCGTCAAACTCTTTGTTTCCTTTGCCATGCTTTGGATTTCCTTCGGATTTCGCAACTGGCCATATTTTGGCCAAAATGTCGCCGCGTTCTACATGGTCAACTTTGCGGCGGCGGGAGCGATTTTTGGCGTACGGTATATAACGCTGTCTTATCGGGATGTGTTGAACGGCATTTTGTTTTCCCGTACCGGCGGAGGTTTTGCGCTTGGGGAATTCGGCCCGCTGTTTATCCTGTTCGTGCTGCTTGCTATGGTGTGGTTGTTGCCGCGGCTGATCCAAAGCCTGCGCAAGCGGGAACGATTGACGCGGGCGCTTGCCGGGCTGGAAGTGACGATTGACGGCGTAAAGCGGCAGTGCATGGGCCTGATTGACACCGGAAACCAGTTGACGGACCCCTTGTCCGGCGCTCCGGTGATGATTATGGAAGCTTCTTTATGGAAGGAGAGAATCCCGGAAAGTTGGCAAAAACGCCTGCAGTCTCATGCCGCCGACCAATTGCTGCTGGAAAGCGCGGCGGAACATAATCCGTGGCTTGAACGGTACAGGCTGGTGCCGTATCGGGGAGTGAACAACGAAATGAAATTCATGCTCGCGCTAAAACCGGATAAAGTGGTCATCACGCGGGACGAAGGCGCGATCGTAGCAAATAAAGTGCTGATCGGGCTGGACGGCGGCGTGCTGAGCTCCGACGGCTCCTATCGCGCGATTATTCATCCCGGATTATTTGCCTGAATCATTCGTTTGCTTGCTTTGCATTTCTTGAGGGGGTAGCTCGCATGATGTTGAAATGGAAACTGATCTTAAAAATCGCCTTGTATAAACTGCTTTTCTCCCTTGGGCTGAAATCCGCCGAGATTTATTACATTGGGGGAAGCGAAGCGCTGCCGCCGCCATTGACGAGGGAAGAAGAAGAATATTTGCTGGGGAAGCTGCCCGGCGGCGATGCGGCGATCCGCGCCATTTTGATCGAGCGTAATTTGCGGCTGGTCGTCTATATTGCCAGAAAGTTTGAAAACACGGGCGTCCATATCGAGGATCTTGTCTCCATCGGCGCTATCGGGCTGATCAAAGCGGTCAATACGTTTGATCCGGAGAAAAAAATCAAGCTGGCTACATACGCATCCCGCTGCATCGAAAATGAAATTTTGATGTATTTGCGGCGCAACAGCAAAGTGCGGACGGAAGTCTCCTTCGATGAGCCGCTCAACATCGATTGGGACGGCAACGAACTTTTGCTCTCCGATGTGCTGGGAACGGAGAACGATACGATCTACCGCAATATCGAGGAGGAAGTGGACAGGAAACTGTTGCACAAAGCGCTCGACAAGCTTTCCGAGCGGGAGCGGATCATCATGGAATTGCGCTTCGGCCTGCAAGGCGGCGACGAAAAGACGCAGAAGGACGTGGCGGATCTCTTGGGCATCTCGCAATCATATATTTCACGTTTGGAAAAACGGATCATCAAGCGGCTGCGCAAGGAGTTTAACAAGATGGTGTAGGAGCGGTTCGCCAGCAGAATAAAAACGCCCCCCGGGGAGATAATGATCATTAATGCTGCTCCCTGGGAGGTAATGACAGTGACGCGAAATAAAGTCGAGATCTGTGGAGTAGATACTTCCAAACTGCCCGTATTGACCAACGCGGAGATGCGGGAATTGTTTGTAGAACTGCAGACGAACAAAGTGAGGGCGGCAAGAGAAAAGCTGGTGAACGGCAATTTGCGTTTGGTGTTAAGCGTGATCCAGCGGTTTAACAATCGGGGGGAATACGTCGACGATTTGTTTCAGGTAGGCTGCATCGGGTTGATGAAGGCGATAGACAATTTCGATCTGAGCCAAAATGTGCGTTTTTCCACATACGCCGTGCCGATGATTATCGGCGAGATTCGCCGCTATTTGCGCGACAACAACCCGATTCGCGTCTCCCGCAGCCTGCGGGATATTGCCTACAAGGCGTTGCAGGTTCGCGACAACCTGACCAACCGGCACAGCCGCGAGCCGACGATCATGGAAATATCCGAGGAGTTGAACGTGCCGAAGGAAGACGTGGTTTTTGCACTCGATGCCATTCAGGATCCGGTGTCGCTGTTTGAGCCGATTTATCATGACGGCGGCGACCCAATTTATGTCATGGACCAGATCAGCGACGAGAACAACAAAGATGTTTCGTGGATCGAAGAAATCGCGCTGCGGGAAGCGCTGCAAAAGCTCAACGAACGGGAAAAAATGATTTTGTCGATGCGCTTTTTCGAGGGAAAAACGCAAATGGAAGTGGCCGACGAAATCGGCATTTCGCAGGCGCAAGTTTCCCGGCTGGAAAAATCGGCCATCGCGCAAATGCAAAAGCATGTTTCCCAGCAATAAAAAACCATATCGAAAACAAAAACCGGGCAGACGATTCGCGTCTGCCTCTGTTATTTTTAAACGGAACCATATCCTGCGCATCTTGTGCACTATTTCCCCAAGCCTGCCATATAATGAGTTGTAGGAGTGATATGAGCCTGTTATTTCTTTTTCGGCAGGTGGCGGCATGAAAATTTCCGATTTTCAAACCAAAGATGTGATCAATATCGTGGACGGCAAAAAGCTTGGGCAAATCAGCGACCTGGAGCTTGATTTGCGGCACGGCCGCATCGAGTCCATCGTCGTTCCGAGCCAGGGCAAGTTTTTCGGGCTGTTTGGCGGCGGCGCCGATGTCGTGATCCACTGGCGGAATATAGTCAAAATCGGAATGGACGTCGTCCTGGTCAAACTGGATGATGCGAAAATGCAGCAAGCCCTCGAGGAAGGCGACACTTCCGGCGATTTGTCCAGGTAACGCTTACTGCAAATTGCATATCGCCAAACGGCGCTCGGTCAGCTGGGTTGAGGGACCTGTCAACTCTTTGCACAAAGTTTTTTTCAACAATTCGTTGATGGCAAGTTGGATGTGCGATGTTATTGTTCAGTGTTCATGTCATGATGCAACTGTTCCGAGATCGTGTCACTATTGGACAGGAGATAATGGTATTGGCACAGACGAAAATGAAAAAGGTACCCGTGGAGGGTCCGATCGTCCTTCGGGTTTCCCTAATTGTCATGAGTTGTCCCAACAGACAAGCAAATGGGAATCGCGCTCACTATATGTGATTTTTCACTTACATTTTCTTAAAAGTTGGAGTTTGTGATGAATGTTTATGGTTTTTCACATATATTTGCGCAAATTTGGCAAAACACCGGCAAATATATATGGTTTTTCACATATATTTGCCAAAAAATCGTGTTCTGAGAAAATTATATGTGGTTTTTCACATACATTTTACTGTTGATCAGAAAAAATCAGAATTTTAAAACCGTTTCCAACATTTTCATTCGAACCCGGTTGCAAGCCGGCTGTCAGGCTGTGCATTTATCTTTCAGCTTCTCCGTGATCCGCCCTTGTCATTGCCAGTATTACGCACAGGGCAAGCCTGCACCGCAGTGGCATTTTTCTTGCCGCGGATTTACCATCGGGCAAGAACCGGTCGGCTCGTTAGCGTTTGAAAATGGAAATAATCCGCTGAATAGCGTCAATGGTGACTGTTAGCGTTTTTAAAACGGAAATAAATCGCATAATACCTGCGACCGTTAGTCCCAAATGCCGCTGATGGCGTCAGCTGGCCGGGATTTTTTATTATGTTTTCGATATGTTACACTAATTCGGAGGTGATCGCGGGATGGAACCCTTTATCGCTGAAGAAAACACGCAAAACCCGCCGCTTTTATATTTGCCAAAATGGACCAAGCGCTTCCCGAATTTGACCGCGGGCTTTACGACAAGGCTTGGCGGAGTTGGAGGAGGCCGCTTTGCTTCACTGAACTGCGCGCTGCATGTCGGCGACAATGCGGCCGATGTGCTCGCAAACCGCGCAATCGTGGCGCGCGCGATCGGCATGGAAGCGGATTCGTGGACATGCGCCGAGCAAGTGCATGGCTGCAAAGTGGCTTGCGTCGGCAGAGCTGATAAAGGCAAGGGCCGACTTTCCCGAGCGTCCGCCGTCGGCGAATTCGACGCGCTGATAACGGTGGAGAAAGGCGTGCTGTTGACCGCGTTTTTCGCTGATTGCGTGCCGCTTTATTTCCTCGATCCGGAGCATGAAGCGATCGCCATCGCGCATGCGGGTTGGCGCGGCACGGCGCAAAATATCGTGCATAAGACAGTGCAAGCGCTGGCCGCACAATTTGGCAGCGATCCGGCGAAACTGTCAGCCGCCATTGGCCCGGCAATCGGTCCGTGCTGTTATGAAGTTGGCGATGATGTCGTAAGCGCTATTGCCGCCCAATTAGGCGAAAATCGCGAAAAAATCGCGAAGGTTGAACAACTTCCGCCGTCGGCGGACGGAAAAACCGCCAAAACCTTGCTCGACTTGAAAGAGGCCAACCGACAGTTTATGATAAAAGCAGGAATATTGCCGGCGAATATCGAAATATCGAGAAGATGCACCAGTTGTGACAGCCGCCTGTTTTTTTCCCATCGCCGCGACGGCGGGCCGACAGGCAGAATGGCGGCTTGGATCGGTTGGAAAGATGGAGGATGACCTAATCCTTTGGAATTGCAGAAGAGATTGCAAACGGTAGAAAACCGCATCCGGTCTGCCTGTGAAAAAGCGGGCAGATCACGCGATGAAATCAAAATCATTGCCGTAACCAAATATGTAGGCGTCGCCGAGACGCGGCAAATTTTGGCGGCGGGTATTACCAACATCGGAGAAAACCGTTGGCAGGTGGCCAAACCGAAGTGGGAAGAACTAGCTCCCCTCGCCGACTGGCATTTTATTGGCCAATTGCAGACGAATAAAGTGAAAGACGTTGTTGGCAAATTTGCTTATATTCATTCGCTTGACCGTATTTCCCTGGCGGATGAAATCCGCAAAAAAGCTGTAGCCCTGGGGATAACCGTTTCCTGTTTTATTCAGGTAAACGTTTCCGGCGAAAAAACGAAATCGGGTCTTGCGCCTGACGAATTAAGCGCCTTCGCCAAACAGGTCGGCGCCTATGAAGGGATTCGGATTGTTGGGCTAATGACGATGGCTCCGCATGTTGCCGACCCGGAAGACGCCCGCCCCGTATTTCGCGGTTTGCGCCGATTAAGGGACGATTTGAACAGGAGCGGAGTTCTGCCATATGAGGCAAACGAATTATCCATGGGCATGTCGAACGATTATGCGATCGCGGTTGAAGAAGGCGCAACATGGCTGCGTCTGGGATCTGTTTTGGTGCGCGGCTGATCAGGTGACAGGAGGCTGATGAATGTGGGTGTTGTGAACCGGTTCATGAACTTTTTGGGGTTGCAAGAGGAAGAAGAAATTATTGAGCGTTATGAGGAGCCGGAAGAAGAATTTGCAACGGCAAGAAACATGCCGCGTAAAAATAAGGGGAACGTAATCGGATTGCCCACGCAAAAGCCGACTAAAGTGGTGCTGAGCGAGCCCCGGTCTTACGACGAGACGCAGCAAATCGCCGATCACCTGCGCGCGCGCCGCGCCGTGGTAGTCAATTTGCAGCGCGTCCGCCCGGATATCGCTGTGCGGATCGTTGATTTTTTGAGCGGGACGATTTATGCGCTAAACGGCAGTATTGCGAAGGTCGGAACGAATATTTTTCTGTGTGCGCCGGAATCCGTGGAAGTTCAGGGCGCCATTTCGGTCAACCAGGATGGCGAATACGAAGATATGAGGTGAAACCGTTTTGTCATTTTACGAAATTCAAGGATACATCTCCACAATCGAGCAAATTTATTTCTTTATGATTATTGCTTATGTTTTGCTGTCATGGGTGCCGAACGCCCGGGAAAGTTTTGTCGGGGAAATTTTGGCCAAATTATGTGAACCGTATTTATCACCATTCCGCAAACTGATTCCGCCGATTGGGGGGATGATCGACATTTCGCCGATCATAGCGCTGTTTGCCCTGAGATTTGTCGCGTACGGTCTCGTGCAGGTCATTGCCTTTCTTTTTTACAGGTAAACCATGTCCAAAGACATTTATTCGCATTTTCACCCCACTGAGCGCGCTTTTGTCGAACAGGCGATCGATTGGATCGACCGCGCCGTCCGCAGCCGCCGCCATAAACTGACCGATTTTCTCGATCCGCGGCAGACATGGATTTTAACAACGCTTGCCAACCGTGAACCCGATGCGTTGATCCGCTTTAGCGGCGGATATCCGGAAGCGGAACGCAAGCGGGCGATCATCGCTTTCGCCGACACGCCGCCGGAACATTTGGAATTTAGCGTCACACGATTGTCCATCGTTCCCAAAGGCGGCAAGTTTTTGTCGCTAAATCATGGCGATTATTTGGGCAGTCTGCTTTCCTTGGGCATCAAACGGGACAAAGTGGGCGATCTTTTGGTGACCGAAACGGATTGCCAATGTCTGTTGGCTACCGAAATTGCCGACTTTATCCGGATGAATTTGCGGCAGGTAGGGCGAACATCGGTAACAGTGGACGAGTTGCCGCTTGCCGGACTGCCAAACGTGCAACCGGCGTTTTCCGAAATGCGGTTTACGGTTGCTTCCTTGCGGTTGGACGCGATCATCGGCGACGTGTGCCGCCTAAGCAGAGCGAAGGCGCAAATCCCGATCAAAGCCGGAAGATGCCGCGTCAATTGGAAAACCGAGGAAGATTCGTCGCGTTTGCTTCAGGAAGGCGATGTTATTTCCCTGACGGGCTTCGGGCGGTTCAAGGTGCTCGAGATTGCCGGGAATTCCAAAAAGGGCAGAATTTTCGTCAAAGTTGGGAAATACCTCTAAACATAAACCAAATGATTGCCGAACCATGCAGGAATTTACCCGCACTTGTCGAATATCCATTGTAATCATGTCAGCAGTATCCATTATTTATCGTGATTGAGGAGGTGCTCCAATGCCGCTTACGCCATTGGACATACATAACAAAGAATTCGGCCGGAGAATGCGGGGCTATGATGAAGATGAAGTGAACGAATTCCTTGACCAGGTAATCAAAGACTACGAAGTGATCATCCGCGAAAATAAGGAATTGCAAAACCAGGTAACGAACTTGCAGGAAAAAATCGACCATTTCCATACGATGGAGGAAACGTTAAGCAAAACGATTCTTGTTGCGCAGGAAACCGCTGACGAAGTCAAAAACAACGCGAAAAAAGAAGCGCAATTGATTATCCGCGAAGCGGAAAAAAATGCCGACCGCATCATCAACGAGGCGCTGGCGAAATCGCGCAAAGTCGCCCTGGAATTGGAAGAGCTGAAAAAACAGGCCGCCATCTACAAAGCCCGTTTCCGCGCGCTGCTGGAAGCGCAACTGGAAATGCTGCGCGAAGAGAACTGGGAATCGCTTGAACGCGCGGCAAATGTTGAGTGACCGGATTTGACGTTTCGGGAAACATCCGGTATACTCCTGTGTATAATTGGCTGTTGTGAAAACGATGAACGGGACAAGTAAACCGCTGGCATCGGATCAAGCGAGTTAGGGACGGTGCGAGCCTAATATCCGAAACGGTTGAATATCCCCCGTGAGTGCGTCCCGAAAGCAACGAGGAATGGTCGAGCGATGCCCGCCGCCCGGCAAGTAGGGATGTCCGGATGATTCCGTTATCGATCGCAAAGTTATTTGCGCCGTCATGATACAAAGCAAATAACAAGGGTGGTACCACGTGAACCAAAGCTTCTCGTCCCTTGGGATGAAAAGCTTTTTTATTTATATAAAGGAGAGATTGTTCAATGGATTACGGTAAGACGCTCAATTTGCCGCGAACGGATTTTCCGATGCGCGGGAACTTGCCGCAGGCCGAGCCTAAAATGCAAGCATGGTGGGACGAAATTGACATATACGGAAAGGTTCGGGAGAAAGGCCGTGGCAAGCCGAAATTTATTTTGCACGACGGGCCGCCGTACGCCAACGGCGATATTCATATCGGGCACGCGTTGAACAAAATTTTGAAGGACATCATCGTCCGCTGCAAGTCGATGCAAGGCTACGACGCCCCCTATGTGCCGGGCTGGGATACGCACGGTTTGCCGATTGAGCAAGCGATTGCCAACAACAAAAAAGTCGACCGCAAAAAAATGTCCATTAAGGAATTTCGCGACGCTTGCAAAGCGTACGCGCTGCAATGGGTGGACAGGCAGCGGAACGGATTCAAGCGCTTGGGCGTGCGCGGCGACTGGAACAACCCTTACGTTACGCTGGAACCCGCCTATGAAGCGCAGCAAATTCGCGTATTCGGCGAAATGGTGAAAAAAGGCTACATTTACAAAGGGCTCAAGCCGGTGTATTGGTCGCCTTCGTCGGAAAGCGCGCTTGCCGAAGCGGAAATTGAATATAAAGAGAAAACTTCGCCGTCCATTTATGTTGCTTTTGACGTAAAGGACGGCAAAGGCAAACTGCCGTCCGACGCGGCTGTCGTCATTTGGACGACGACGCCGTGGACGCTGCCGGCCAATTTGGGCATCAGCCTGCATCCCGAATTCACATACGTGTTGGTGGAAACGGCGGGCAAAAAGTACTTGATCGCGGAAGAACGGTTGCAGGCCGTCAAAAAAGAAATCGGCTGGAACGAGACCGCCGTCCTCGGCAGTTGGCGGGGCGCGGAACTGGAGTATGTTGTTTGCCGGCATCCTTTTTACGAGCGGGACTCGCTTGTCATGGTCGGGGAACATGTGACGCTGGATGCCGGCACAGGCTGCGTGCATACGGCGCCGGGACACGGTGAAGAAGACTTTGCCATCGGGCAGCAATACGGGTTGGGCGTGCTTTGCCCGATAGACGATCAAGGCAAGTTTACCGCGGAAGCGCCCGGATTCGAAGGCGTATTTTACGATGCGGGCAACAAAATGGTAACCGATATGCTGCAAGCGTCCGGGCATTTGCTGCATCTTGGCTTTATCCAACACCAGTATGCCCATGATTGGCGCACCAAAAAGCCGGTTATTTACCGCGCCACCGAGCAGTGGTTCGCCTCCGTGGACAAATTCCGGCAGGAAATGCTGGATGAAATCAAGCACATCAAATGGACGCCTGCCTGGGGCGAAATCCGTTTGCACAACATGATCGCAAGCCGGGGAGACTGGTGTATTTCGCGCCAGCGCACATGGGGCGTGCCCATTCCGATTTTTTACTGCCGCTCATGCAATACGCCGCTCTTAAACGATGCCACGATTCAGCATGTGGCGGATTTGTTTGCCAAAGAAGGTTCGGGAGCATGGTTTGAAAAAGACGAAAGTGAATTGTTGCCTGCCGGAGTAACATGCGCTCATTGCGGTGCTGACAGTTTCCGCAAAGAGACCGATATTATGGACGTTTGGTTTGACTCGGGGTCCAGCCATGCCGCCGTTTTGGAAACAAGGCCGGAATTGCAATGGCCGGCGGATCTTTACCTGGAGGGCTCCGACCAATACCGGGGCTGGTACAACTCTTCGCTGATCACATCCGTTGCCGTTCGCGGCACCGCTCCTTACAAGGGCATTTTGAGCCATGGCTTCACGCTCGATGGGGAAGGGCGGAAGATGTCCAAGTCGCTGGGCAATACGGTTGATCCGTTGAAAGTATGCAACACGCTGGGCGCCGATATTTTGCGGCTTTGGGTGTCGTCGGTCGACTATCAGGCGGATGTGCGCATCTCCGAGCAAATTTTGGCGCAGATCACCGAAGTTTACCGCAAAATCCGCAACACGCTGCGCTTTTTGCTGGGCAATCTGGGCGACTTCAACGTGCAACAGGATCGCGTGCCGTTCGAACAGATGAACGAACTGGACCGTTTCGCCCTTATTTGCCTGCACCGCATGGCGGAAAAAACATTGAGAGCGTATGACAGCTATGATTTTCATCTGGCCTACCAGGCTGTGCATCATTTTTGCGCGGTGGAAATGAGCGCATTTTATCTGGAAATTGTCAAAGACCGTTTGTATGTGCGCCCTGCCGGCGACCCGGAGCGCAGAGCGTGCCAAACCGTATTATATGACGCGCTTACGGCAATAACTAAACTGATCGCCCCGATTTTGCCGCATACGGCGGACGAAGTCTGGAAGCATATTCCGGATACGGGCTTAATCAGCGTACAATTGAGCGAATTTCCCAAAGTTGATGCGAACATATTTGCCGCGGCGCTGGAAAAGAAATGGAGCAGGTTCATTGAAGTGCGCGGCGAAGTATTTAAAGCGCTGGAGTTAGCAAGGCAGGAAAAAGTGATCGGCAATTCGTTGAGCGCGAACATCGAGCTGTATCCCGACCGGGAAACGAAGCAATTGCTCGCGCAATTCGCCTCATTGCCGGAGTTGTTTATTGTTTCGGCGGCTGCCATTGCCGGCGATTTGGAAGATGCGCCGCATGACGCGCAAAAACTGGAGCGGATAGCGGTGCGGGTCTTGGCGGCGGCGGGGGAAAAATGCGAACGCTGCTGGATGGTAACGCCGGAAGTCGGAAAAGATAAACGGCATCCGACGCTGTGCCCGCGTTGTGCCGAAGTGGTTTCCACCCATTTCCCCCATTTTCCGGAGATCAACGCCTGAACGCTTCCGGGACGGCTTTGGGACATTCGTTATAGGAGAATGTTATGTCTCGGTCACAGCAAGAAACAAAGAACATTCCCGCATTGGCAAAGCTGCATGAGGAAGTCGCCAAGCTGACCCGGACGGTGGAGCGGGCGCGCATCGCCGATTATGTGCAGCTTTTGGACCATCCGCGCAAATTGATTTTCGCCAATTTAATTGCCGGCATCGCCAGAGGTGTCGGCATTGCCATTGGCTTGACCGTGTTCGCGGGAACGATCCTTTATTTTTTGCGCATGCTGGGAGCGCTTGATCTTCCGATTATCGGCGGCTATATTGCGGAAATTGTCAAAGTCGTGCAGGCGCAGCTCGAAGGCAGAAGGTTTTAAGGTTTTTTAGTGTTTTTAAGCATCCTTATGTTTATTCGAGTTTCAGCGAATCGTCGCCCTCGCCTCGCGCAATGTATTTCCGGTATTCGTTGTTGCGAACGACCAGCACATGATTCCCCGTAATGTCCGTCGCGAGAAAACTTTCCAGGGGTTCGACATATCCGTCGTTTTCGTCGGATTCAATATACAAATTGTCATAGCTGTATACATCGGGGTCTTCCGCCATCGCCGGGGTGTTGGCGGTGCCCCACTGTTCGACAACTTGCCAGGCGTCTTCCCCGTCGAACTCGGTTTCATCATCGCGCTTATCGAAGCTCGTTCGCCCGAAGGGCGGACGCAAATACCGCTCCTCCGCCGGACGGCGGCCGGAGAGGCCGGGGTCCGGAACATGCTCGATGCAATAGCGGGCGGTGGGGAGAGCTTTAAGCCTTTGATACGGAATGTGTTTGCCGCACGCGGCGCAAATGCCGTATGTTCCGTTTTCCATTGCGGCAAGCGCCCGTTCGATCTCTTCCTGCCGTTCTTCATTGCGCTCGTTCAGCGCGATGTCTTTGCCGCGTTCGAACATTTCCGTGCCGGCGTCGCCAGGGTGGTTGTCGTTGACTGACAGCTCGCCTGTTGAGTCGCGGAATGAACCGGACAGCCCGAAATGGTCGCCGCGTTCGTCCATGTGCTTGATTTCGGCTTTTTCCGCGAGCAGGCGCTGTTTCAAACGCCGGATTTGTTTTTCAGTCAGTTTCATGGTTTTGTGTCCTTTCCCAATCGCAACTGTAGTCGTTTATAGCTTGCGCCGAACGCCGCGCGATTTCACGCGGAAATTGCTTGCAGGAGAGGCAAATTGAACGCGCTGTAAATGCTATGCTATACTGAGAACGAGCCATTTGGCCTCATACTGGCGGGCGAAACTTGATTGCGCTAATGGAGGAATAAGGCATTGATTTATTATGTTATCGCGCTTGCGGTAATTTTACTTGACCGGATTACCAAATTGCTGGTTGTCGACAAACTTGATTTGTATGAAACGATTCCGGTAATTGGCCGGTTTCTTTCGATTTCGTCGCACCGCAATCGGGGCGGCGCCTTCAGCATTTTGCAAAATCAGCGGACATTTTTTATCATCGTCACCATTGTGATTGTCGCGGGTATCGTTTGGTATTTGCAGAAACTCATCAAACGGGGCGGCAACCGCTTGCTTGCGACCGGCCTTGGGTTTGTCATGGGCGGCGCGATCGGGAATTTTATCGACCGGGTGACGACGGGGGAAGTTGTTGATTTTGTGCAGTTGCATTTTGTTTTTGCTTTTTTTGGCAAGCATGTCGATTACATTTTCCCCATTTTCAACGTGGCCGATGTCTGTATTGATGTCGGTATCGGCTTGATTTTGCTCGATACGATCTTAAAGTCCCGCCGCGAAAAGAAAGGGCTGCCGAATGAAGTTTGAAAACATGAGCCCCGATGAATGGGAAGAGGAAGAAGGCGCAAACGCATCCTCGCAACTTGTTGCGTGGCATATCGACCCGTCCGAAGCCGGGGAACGCATCGACAAGGTGGTCTCCGATCGCCTGGGAAGCGACTTTTCCCGCACGCAAGTGCAGCAGTGGATCAAAGATGGTTTGCTTAAAATCGACGGCCACGTTGTCAAAGCCAATTATCGTCCGGCAAGCGGGCAGCAAGCGGAGCTCTTTGTTCCGCCGCCTGCGGCAACCGAAATTTTGCCGGAAAATATTCCGCTAGACATTGTTTACGAAGACGCCGATGTAATTGTCGTGAACAAACCGCGGGGAATGGTCGTGCATCCCGCGCCCGGCCATTATGCCGGCACCCTGGTGAACGCGCTGCTATATCACTGCCGCGATTTGTCGGGAATAAACGGGGCGTTGCGCCCGGGCATCGTGCACCGCATCGATAAGGACACATCGGGATTGATAATGGCGGCGAAAAATGACAGGGCGCACCGGGGCCTGGCGGGACAATTGCAAGAACATTCGGTTACCCGTATCTATACCGCGCTTGTGCACGGCAACGTCGTCCACGATACGGGCACGGTGGATGCGCCGATCGGGCGCGATCCGCGCGACCGCAAGCTGTTCACGGTAATAGCGGAAAACAGCAAAGAGGCCATAACGCACTTCACGGTAATCGAGCGGTTTCCCGGATACACGCTGTTGCAACTGCGGCTTAAAACCGGCAGAACGCACCAAATCCGCGTCCATATGCAGTTTATCGGCCACCCGCTGGTAGGTGATCCCCAATATGGCAAAAAGGGCGGCATTACCATGAACGGGCAAGCGCTGCATGCCGGCGTTTTGGGTTTCAGGCATCCGCGGACCGCGGCTTATTTGGAATTTCGCGCTCCGCTGCCGCAGGATATGGAACACATATTGCAGCGGCTGCGGTCGCTGTAAAGGCGTTCACGCCTGAATCAGACAAACGAAACACGATACGTGCGCAGCCAATAGTTCGTTTGCCATAGGAAGGCAAGCATCTGCGGCAAGCCCATTAACTGCCCGAACCAGGGCAAATCGCTGGCAGGGGCGTCGGAAGCGAGCAGGCCGATCACTTTGTTGCGGTCGAACAGCCGCCAAAGCGGCGCGGAAGCGTCAGCCGCAACATCTCCCAGTTTTTCGCGCACGGCAGCCAAATAACCGGGATGATGGGTTTTCGGATACGGGCTTTTTTTGCGCATGATCACTTTTTCGGGCATCGCGCCGGATAACGATTGGCGAAGGAGGCCTTTTTCCATGCCCCCGGCGGTTTTGATGCTCCATGGAACATTCCATACATATTGGACGATGCGGTGGTCGCAAAACGGCACGCGCACTTCCAGGCCGCACGCCATGCTCATGCGGTCTTTGCGGTCCAACAGCGTCGGCATGAAACGGGTGATGTTTAAGTAGGACATCTCCCGCATTTTTTTATCCTGCGCGGATTCACCCGGAAGCTGCGGCACTTCCGCAATCGCCTGGCGATATCGGGTTTGCGCGTATTCCGCGACGCGGATTTGCGCCGCCGTGTCTTTTTGCAAAAATTGTTCGCGCAAAGACAAGGAGATCGACCAGGGAAATGTGCCGGCATTGAGCAGTTCCTTGCGGTTAAACCACGGATACCCGCCAAATACTTCATCGGCGCCTTCGCCGGAGAGAGCGACGGTGGCGTGCTTTTTGATCTCGCGGCAAAAAAGATACAACGAGCCGTCAATATCCGCCATGCCGGGCATATCCCGGGCTTTAACGGCCGCTTCCAGCGAAGCGACAAGATCGGGCGTATCGAACATGACGCGGTGATGATGCGTGCCCGCAAAAGCGGACATGTGCTCGATCCACTTTTGGTCGGAACTGGGCTGAAAAACATTGGCGCGAAAGTATTTGTCGTTATCGACATAATCGACCGAGAACGTATCGAGGGCGCCGCGGCCTTCGGCCTTGCCGTGTTTTGCCGCCAGAGCCGTTAACGCGGAAGAGTCGAGTCCGCCGGAAAGCATGGCGCAAACCGGAACATCGGAGATGAGCTGGCGTTTGGCCGTATCCTCAAGCAATTCGCGCACCTTTCGGGCGGTCGTCGGCAAGTCGTCTTCATGCGGTCTGCTTTCCAGCTTCCAATAGCAGCGCTCGCATATCCCGTCCCGCGTAAACCGCAGGCAAAATCCCGGCTTGAGCTCAACCATCCGTTTGTAAACGCCGTGGCCGGGCGTTCGCGCGGGACCGATCGCCAACACTTCCGCCAAACCTTCCGTACCGACTTCAGCCGGAAAAGCGGGGTGCGCCAAAATCGCCTTCGGTTCGGACGCGAACACAAATGTGTTGCCTTTTTGCGCATAAAAGAGCGGCTTAACTCCCAGGCGGTCGCGGGCCAAAAACAGGCTTTGCCGCTCCTCGTCCCAAACGCCGAAGGCGAAAATTCCGTTGAACCGGTTAAGACAGCTTTCCCCCCATTCCGCGTACGCCGCAAGCACCACCTCGGTGTCGCAAGCGGTGCGAAAACGGCGGCCTATTGCCGCAAGCGCATTGCGCAGCTCCCGCACATTGTACAACTCGCCGTTATAGACGATTACCTGGGGCGCATTGCGGCCGTCAAGCACCATCGGTTGCGCGCCGTTTAACGGATCCATAACGCTCAAACGGGTATGGCCGAGCGCGCAATGGCCGGAAATCCAGGTACCCGATGCGTCAGGCCCGCGATGGCCCAACGATGTCGTCATGGCTGCAAGCGTTGCGGATTGTTCGGCCAAACGGCCGCGCCAGTCGATCCAACCGACAATTCCGCACATTTTCATCCACCTTCCCTTCATTTTGCCAGGCAACACGGATTTTTCGCGAAAAAGGTGTTGTGCTAACAAAATATACGAGGAAATCGGAAAAAAATGTCTGCCGGTTCATCAGTGGCATATGCAGGCGAAAACCGTTGCCGGAACAAATGCTGACAATATAATGGAAGAAAAAATAAAGCCAACCAACAGCATAAAGCGTCTTTTCATGACGAACCACCTCAATCGCGTAATATTTGATCACATTTACCTCATGAGATGGACTGATTATATGGATTGTGATTTGCTAAAAACAATGTATCCGTTATATATTCTGACGACAAAACCGTTTTAAATGAAAAAAAAACGGGGCCGCAAAAATGTTTGCGCCCGTCAAGTGCGGTCGGAAAGCCGATGCATATTGAAATGCGCGTTCAGTTGCCCGCGCAACATTTCCTTCTTGGCCTGCTCCTGATTGATCGCTTCCCTTTCTTTTTCTCTTTCCCACATTTTCCTGATTTCAAACGTGTGCAGCCCGTCTTCCATTTTATCGGCAATATCCGCCAAAGCATCGACATCTTCAAATGAATACTTGCGCGTGCCGCCTTTTGTCCGCTCCGGGATAACCAGCTTTCGTTCTTCATAATAGCGAATTTGGCGTACGGAGAGGCCGGTCAACTCGCTTACTGTGCCGATTGGAATCACTTTTCGCTTGCGGTATGACATCTCCTTCCTCCTCTCGTTTTGGCATTCCTGATTCGCTTGGTGTGTTTTGTTCTTAATGTAGCAAATTTGTTACGCTTATCATAACAGATACGTGAGAAAATATAACGACGAAAAAAATTTTTCTCATGTCGCCGTGACGTTGAACAATGCGGAGTCAATCAGATTTCATATCGACTTGTGCTAAAATCACAGATTTTTTCACACCCGGGGAAAAAAACTATGTGAAGAAATCTCACCTGATTGTAGAGCGTTTAGTCCGAATGTGGAAAAATGATCGCATTACAATCTGATTTGGAGGTTTTCGCATGGCCGCAAAAAACTACACCGCAGAAGACATTCTTCGCATGGCGAAGGAACAAAATGTCAGATTTATCCGATTGCAATTCACCGATTTGCTGGGCGCCATTAAAAACGTGGAAATTCCGCTCAGCCAATTGCCGAAAGCGTTGGAAAACAAAATGATGTTTGACGGTTCTTCGATTGAGGGGTTTGTTCGCATCGAAGAATCCGATATGTACTTATACCCGGAATTGAATACATGGATGATTTTTCCGTGGACAACCGGCGAAGGCAAAGTAGCCCGCTTGATCTGCGATATATACAACCCTGACGGCACCCCGTTTGCCGGAGATCCCCGCAATCAGTTGAAAAAAATGCTGAAAGAGGCGGAAAATCTTGGGTTTACCGCGATGAATGTCGGACCCGAGCCGGAATTTTTCTTGTTCAAAACGGATGAAAAAGGTTTGCCCACCCTGGAAGTAAACGACCAGGGCGGCTATTTCGACCTGGCGCCGACGGACCTTGGGGAAAATTGCCGCCGCGACATCGTATTGACCCTGGAAGAAATGGGCTTCGAAATCGAAGCGTCACATCATGAAGTGGCCATTGGCCAGCACGAAATCGATTTTAAATACGCCAACGCGGTGGAAGCCGCCGACAACATCCAGACTTTCAAGCTGGTCGTGAAAAACATAGCCCGCGCGCACGGGCTGCACGCAACCTTTATGCCGAAACCGCTGTTCGGCGTTAACGGTTCGGGCATGCATTGCCATCAATCGTTGTTCAAAGGCAAGGAAAACGCCTTTTATGACGAGAAAGACGAACTGGGCTTAAGCGAAGTGGCCAAACAATATATGGCCGGCGTTCTGGCGCATGCGCGCGCCTTCGCCGCAATTACGAACCCGACCGTCAATTCGTATAAACGCCTTGTTCCCGGTTATGAAGCGCCTTGCTATGTGGCTTGGTCGGCCAAAAACAGAAGCCCGCTGATCCGCGTGCCGGCAAGCAGAGGCTTGAGCACCCGGATCGAATGCCGCAATCCGGACCCGGCGGCAAACCCGTATTTGGCTCTGGCCGTCATGCTTGCGGCAGGCCTCGATGGAATTCGCAACAAGATGAAGCTTTGCCCTCCGACCAATCAAAACATCTATGTCATGACGGAAGCGGAACGCAAAAAACATGGCGTTGCCAATTTGCCCGCTTCGTTGGGAGATGCTATCATGGAATTGAAGAAGGACAAGGTAATTGCGGACGCGCTGGGAGAGCATATTCTGACGCATTTTATCGAAGCCAAAGAAATCGAATGGGATATGTTCCGGCTGCAGGTCCATCCTTGGGAACGGGAACAGTATTTGTGCGCATATTAATCCATCACGGAAAAAACAAGGAGCGGCAGTATGGGAGACAATCATTTTATCCAACAGCTTTTTGCGGACAGGATTGGCGGACCAAGGTTCGGTCTTGGCACCGATATCTATAAATTTGAAAAAATCAAAAGAGCGAAACGGGCGGCGCTTGCCGCCCATCCTGGTGTTGAGCTCATCGATTTGGGCGTGGGCGAACCGGATGAACGGGCGGACGACACCGTCGTGCAAATTTTGGCGCAGGAAGCGGCGAAACGGGAGAACCGGTTTTATGCCGATAACGGCATCGCCGATTTTAAAGTGGCTGCTGCCGCTTACATGAAGCAAGTGTTTGGCGTCGACGGCATCGATGCGGAAACGGAAGTCAACCACGCCATCGGCTCCAAGTCGGCTTTATCCATTTTGCCGTATTGCTTTATCAACCCCGGCGATATTACGATTATGCCGAGCCCTTGCTATCCGATTTTAGGCACGCATACGAAATATTTGGGCGGCGAAGTCGTTTCCTTGCCGATCAATCAGGAAAACCGTTTTTTGCCCGATCTGTTTTCGCTTGCGGATGATGTGAAAAAGCGGGCGAAGTTGTTATATTTGAATTATCCGAACAACCCGACCGGCGCGTCCGCGACGCGCGACTACTTTGCCCGGGTTGTCGCTTTCGCCAAACAGCACCAAATCATCGTCGTGCACGATGCGGCTTACGCCGCTCTTGTTTTCGACGGAGAAGAGCCGCTCAGCTTTTTATCCGTTCCGGGGGCAAAAGATGTTTGCATCGAACTTCATTCCCTCTCCAAATCATTCAACATGACGGGCTGGCGGATCGGGTTTGTCGTCGGCAACCCGCTTTTGGTAAAAGCGTTCGCAACCGTTAAGGACAATGTCGATTCCGGGCAGTTTATCGCGATTCAGAAAGCTGCCGCGTATGCGCTCGGACACCCGGAATTGACCGCCCGCATCAGCGAAAAATATTCGCGGCGGCATGACATGCTGGTTTCGGTTTTGCGAAAATTCGGCTTCCAGGCGACCAAGCCCAAAGGTTCGTTTTTCCTGTATACGAACGCGCCGAAAGGAATCGAAGGCGGCCAGGAATTTCCGACGGCGGAGGCTTTCAGCCAGTATTTGATTTTGGAAAAACTGATTTCCACAGTGCCGTGGGATGACGCCGGCAGGTGCATCCGGTTTTCCGTTACGTTCGAAGCCGACGGCGAGGAAGAGGAACGGCGGGTAATGGCGGAGATCGAACGGCGGCTCTCCGGCGTAAAATTCGTATTTTAAGGGTGGACTTACACAGTGAAATTTACGAAGATGCATGGGCTTGGCAACAACTATATATTCGTCAACGAGTTTGCGGAAAGCTTGCCGGAAGAAGAGCTGAGTGAGATCGCCATTCGCGTGGCCAATGTCAATACCGGCATCGGCTCGGACGGCTTGATCCTGATCGGACCGTCGCGGACGGCGGCTTTCCGGATGCGGATTTTTAATGCGGACGGTTCCGAAGGAAAAAACTGCGGGAACGGATTGCGCTGTGTCGCCAAATACGTCGTCGATCGCAACATGATCGCGACGACTTCTTTCTCCATCGAAACGTTAGGCGGCATCGTGAATGTCGACGCGGTGCGGGGGGAAAACGGAAAAGTGCGGGAAGTTACGGTGGACATGGGCGAACCCCGCTTGCGCAAACGCGATCTCCCGATGCTGGGTGAACCGGACAGCACGACAATCGATGAGCCGCACGAAATCAACGGGCATCAATACCGCATGACGGCGGTCTCGATGGGGAACCCCCATGCGGTCATGTTTGTTTCCGACGTCAATCAGGTTGCCGTGGCGGAAATCGGCCCGCGGATTGAAACGTGCGCGCTTTTTCCCGAACGGGTTAACGTCGAATTTATCGCGGTGAAAAACCGCCGGGAAATCGATTTCCGCGTTTGGGAACGGGGCTCCGGCATCACGCAGGCATGCGGCACCGGCGCTTGCGCCGCCGTGGTGTCCGGCGTATTGAATGGCAAGCTGGACAAAGGCGTGCCCGTTACCGTCCATTTGCTCGGCGGGGATTTGGCGATCACCTGGGGCGAGGACGGGCACATTTATATGCTGGGCCCGGCGGAAACGGTTGCCGTAGGCGAATTTTTGCTGTAACGAAACATTTGCGATTTTCACATTGACAGCGCATCCCTATTTATGACATAATGCATTTGATATGTAGTGGATCCTTTTAAAACAGTCCAGAGAGGCTGGAAAGGGATGCGTAATTAGCTTGCGGCTCGTTTGTCCAAACGAAGCCGTATACTGGCGCATGCTGCTCTCCGCCGATCCGGCGGGGAGTTTTTTTATTCCGGTGCTGGAAGGTGAGCCCAATGTCCGATCATATTTTGATGGACGAAACGGCGATTCGCCGCGCTTTGACCAGAATTGCCCATGAGATTTTGGAAAAAAACAAAGGCGTGGACAATGTCGCGCTAATCGGCATTCGCACAAGGGGAATTTATCTTGCGCGCCGCATCGCCGGGTTGATTTCGGCCATCGAAGGCGTTTTGGTCCCGGCCGGGGAACTCGATGTCACTCCTTACCGCGACGACGTCGTGCAAAATCGCGCCGCCGCAACGAGCGTTAGCGCGCTGCCGTTTGCCGTGCAAGGCAAAAAAATCATTCTATTCGATGATGTGCTGTATACCGGCAGAACGGTCCGCGCCGCAATGGACGCGCTGATCGACCAGGGGCGGCCGGCGCAAATCCAATTGGCGGTGCTGGTTGACCGCGGACACAGGGAGTTGCCGATCAGGCCCGATTACATCGGGAAAAATATACCGACTTCGAAGCAGGAAACCATTGAAGTGCGTTTGCGGGAATTTGACGGAGCCGACGGTGTTGTCATCTTGCAGAAAAAGGGCGTGGGGGGCTAATGCGGACACAAACGAATATCGCAAACAGGGAATTGCTTGGTTTGAAGGGCGTCAGCGCGGAAGAAATAAACCGGATATTGGAGCGCGCCGCATATTGGGAACATCATCCGGAACGCATGCACAAATTGCTGCAGGGAAAATTTATCGCCAATCTGTTTTTTGAAAACAGCACGCGGACGCGCATGTCGTTTGAAGTGGCGGAAAAACGTCTCGGCGCGGAAGTGTTTAATTTTATCGCCTCGATTTCGAGCGTGCAAAAGGGCGAATCCATCTATGATACGATCCGCACTCTGGAATCGATGGGAGTGGACGCGGCGGTCGTCAGGCTGACGCCGAACGGTTTGTTGCATGATTTGGCGCGTAAAATCAAAGCGCCGATTATCAACGCCGGCGACGGCAGCAACGAACACCCGACGCAGGCGCTGTTGGATCTGTACACCATGAAAAAAGAATTCGGCGAAATTCGCGACTTAACCGTCGCGATCATCGGCGACATCGCGCACAGCCGCGTCGCCCGCTCCAATCTTTGGGGGCTTTCCGCCATGGGGGCGAAAGTTAGGCTGTGCGCGCCGGACAATATGCGGGCGCCCGAGTTGGCGGAATTTGCGCCGTACGTTCCGATCGAAGAAGCGCTGCAAGCGGATGTGGTCATGATGCTGCGCGTCCAACTGGAACGGCATGAACGCGGTTTGATTGGTTCGGCGGAACATTACAGGAAACAATATGGTTTAACGGAAGAGCGGGCGGCCAGGTTAAAGCCGCACACAATCATTATGCACCCTGCGCCGGTGAATCGGAATGTGGAAATCGACGATGCGGTGGTCGAATGCCCGCAATCACGCATTTTCACGCAGGTGGCAAACGGTGTACCGGTGCGCATGGCGGTTATCGAACGCGCATTGGTATAATGATCGCGAACGGGGGAAACGGCATGGGAACCTGGATTATCAACGGCCAACTGGCGGACGCAAACAGCGGCCCGGAAAGAAAACACATATTCGTTGCAAACGGCAAAATCGAACGCATTGCGGACCGTCTTCCCGAAGCGGAATTAGCGGCCGGCGCGCATGCGGTCATTGACGCCGCGGGCAAACTGGTTGCACCGGGATTCATCGATATGCACGTGCATTTACGGGAGCCGGGATTCGAACATAAAGAAACGATTGCGACGGGCGCGTTGTCGGCGGCAAAAGGCGGGTTCACCACCATTGCCTGCATGCCGAATACCCGTCCGGTTGCGGACAATAGCGAAGTGATCAACCTGATATTGGACAAGGCCAAAGCGGCGAACAAGGCAAGGGTGCTTCCCTACGCCGCCATTACGAAAGCGGAGCAAGGCCGGGAACTGACCGACTTTGCCGCGTTAAAAGCCGCCGGCGCGATCGGTTTCAGCGACGACGGCGTCGGCGTGCAAAGCGCGCAGATGATGAAAGAGGCGATGGCTTTGGCGGCGTCGGTCGGCCTGCCGATTGTCGCGCACTGCGAGGACAACACGCTGGTTGCGGGAGCGCCGGTCAACGAGGGAGCTTTTTCCCGCAAGTTTGGTTTCAAAGGCATCCCGAACGAATCGGAAGCGATTCATGTCGGCCGGGATATTTTGCTTGCGGAGGCGACCGGCGCGCACTATCATGTGTGCCATGTCAGCACGGAGCAGTCGGTGCGGCTCATTCGCCTTGGCAAGAGCGTGGGGGTAAACGTGACGGCGGAAGTGTGCCCGCATCATTTGCTATTGTCCGATGAAGACATACCTAAGCCGGATGCCAATTGGAAAATGAACCCGCCGTTGCGCTCGCCGCAGGACGTGGAAGCGGTGATAGCGGGACTGGAAGAAGGCACGATCGACATCATCGTGACCGACCATGCGCCCCATGCGGCGGAGGAAAAAGCGAAAGGGATGCAGCATGCGCCGTTTGGCATCGTCGGGTTTGAGACGGCATTCCCGCTTTTGTACACCAAATTTGTCGCCACCGGCAGATGGACGCTTGCGTTTTTGCTGGAGAAGATGGCGGCAAAACCGGCGGAAGTGTTTGGCTTGCCGGGAGGGCGGCTGATCGCCGGTTCGCCCGCCGATTTGACCATCATCGATACGGAGACGGAACAGACCGTCGATCCGGCGGCATTTTTAAGCAAAGGGCGCAACACCCCGTTTACAGGCTGGAAATTAAAAGGCTGGCCGGTGTTGACGATGGTGAACGGAAACGTCGTTTGGTCCAAATAAACAAAAATCGTGTTACTTACCATACAAAGGAGTGGGCAATCATGCAAGCGACATTGCTGCTGGAAGACGGAACGCTGTTTGTCGGCAAAGCGTTTGGAAGCGCGGCTTCTACGGTGGGGGAAGTGGTGTTCAACACCGGCATCACCGGCTATCAGGAAGTATTGTCCGACCCTTCCTATTGCGGTCAAATCGTAACGATGACTTATCCGTTGATCGGAAATTACGGAATCGCCCGCGATGATTTCGAATCGATTCGCCCTTATGCGCATGGCTTTGTTGTGCGCGAATACGAGACGGTGCCCAGCAACTGGCGCGCGCAATACACGCTTGACGAGCTGCTTCGGGAATACGAAATTCCCGGCATCAGCGACATCGACACGCGAAAATTGACGAGGCTGATTCGCCAACACGGCACGATGAAAGGCATTCTGGACACAACAGGGAAATCGCCGGAAGAGCTGAAAGAAGCGCTGGATAGCACGCCGCTTGCGCAAAATCAAGTATCGCGCGTATCGACCAAAAATGTGTTTGCCAGCCCCGGAAATAAAGAACGGGTTGTTTTGGTTGATTTCGGCGCCAAGAGCGGCATGCTGCGGGAACTCGTGAAACGCGGCTGCGACTGCATTGTCGTTCCGCACGACACGACAGCGGAGCAGATCAGGCGTTTGCATCCGGACGGCATTTTGCTTTCCAACGGACCCGGCGACCCGAAAGATGTCCCGTACGCCGTGAAGATGATACAGGATTTGCTTGGTGAAATTCCGATTTTCGGCATTTGCCTCGGGCACCAGTTGTTCGCGCTGGCTTGCGGAGCCGATACGGAAAAATTGAAATTCGGCCACAGAGGCGGCAACCACCCGGTCAAAGACTTGGAAACAAACCGCTGCTATATCACGTCGCAAAATCATGGATACACGGTGAAAGAAGACTCGATTGCCGGCACCCAATTGAAAATCACGCATATCAACAATAACGACAAAACCGTGGAAGGCCTCAAACATTTGCAATATCCGGCCTTTTCCGTGCAATACCATCCGGAGGCGGCCCCCGGTCCGTTTGATTCCAGCTATTTGTTCGATGAATTTCTGGAGATGATCCGGGCTTGGCAGGCCGGCAACCCGGGCATACCGAAGCAGGTGCAATTCGCCGAAAAACAGAAAGGGGTGCTGGAACTTGCCTAAAAACAGCAATCTGAAAAAAATCCTCGTGATCGGCTCGGGCCCGATCGTCATCGGCCAGGCGGCGGAATTCGACTATGCCGGAACGCAGGCGTGCCAGGCGCTGAAAGAAGAAGGGCTCGAAGTCGTCTTGGTGAACAGCAACCCGGCCACGATCATGACCGACACGAACATGGCGGACAAAGTGTATATAGAGCCGATTACGCTCGATTTCGTCACGCAAATTATCCGTCAGGAGCGTCCTGACGGCTTGCTGCCGACGCTTGGCGGCCAAACGGGCCTGAATATGGCGGTC
>DASVDB010000039.1 GCA_036381315.1 Bacilli bacterium
CCCGCACATGGGATATGGGGAACCTACGCGCCGGTTCAGTTTTACGAATTCTACAAGACGATTGCCCAGAATGGCGGTGGAATCTGGAGCGCGGACGGCAAACCGACGGTCAATAGCAAAGCAAATGTCGATGCGTTGCAATGGATGCTGGATAAAGCCAATAAGTATAAAGTATCTCCGGCGCTAAACGATGATACGTTCAACCAGCCGGATGCCGACCTGAACGCATTTCTTTCCGGGAAAATTGCCATGCTGCGTGCGGGCATCTGGAATTTCGGCCGCTTTCAAGATGCTCCGTTCAAATGGGATGTGGCGCTTGAGCCCGGCAACACGCAGAAGGCGCACCATTTCTTTGCCGACGGACTGGTCGCCGCCAAGAGTTCCAAACACGGAGAGGCCGTCTGGAAGTTTATTAAATTTATTTCCTCCGACCCGGCCGCTGTCAGTTTGCGTATCAGCAAAGGGTGGAGCGTTCCCGCAATTGCCGATGAAGCGGTGATGTCCGCATACTATAAAGAGACGCCGCCGGAATCGAAGCGGGTTGTCTCCGAAGCGTTGGATTCGCTCGTTTTGCCGCCGGTCGGGCCGATTCCAGACAAGTGGAACGACTTGACAACCGCTGTCGGCGAAGAATTGGAAAAGGCGAAACTTGGCAAAATCGATGCGCAAACGGCGCTGGATAACGCGCAGAGCAGGGTGGAAGAGTTGCTGAAATAAAAACAGTTACTGCATTTTGTTTGGCAAAAAACCTCGGGCCTAAAATTTCTTGCCCGCGGTTTTTTGTCATGGAAAGCGCCGTTTGCACGCCAACTAAATATGTGTAAGATAGATATAGACGAAACAACCTTGTCACAACGAAGGGGTCAGCGCCCGTGGATCAGACAAAAGCGCCTTTGTTTGCGGCCATTGCCGGCCATCTTAAGGGAAATCCGACCAGTTTCCATGTACCCGGGCACAAATCCGTTCCTCCTGCCGAAAACGCGGATAGCGCGGTGTTTTTTCGCGGCGCGCTGGCGCTGGATCTGACCGAATTGCCCGGGCTGGATGATTTGCATCATCCGCAAGGAGCGATCCTGGAAGCGGAAAAACTTGCCGCGGCATGTTTTGGCGCCGATGAAACGCACTTTCTGGTAGGCGGCAGCACGTCCGGCAATTTGGCGCTTATTCTCGCCGTCTGCGCTGCGAACGATTTGATTATAACGCAGCGGAATGTCCACAAATCCGTTCTAAACGGACTTATGCTGGCGGAAGCATCCGTTGTTTTTTTGCCCCCGAAAATCGATCCGCGCACCGGCGTGGCTTGCGGCGTAGAACCGGAAGCGGTGCGCGCCGCTCTTACGCGCTTCCCCGAAGCGAAGGCGGTCCTTTTGACCAATCCAAACTACTATGGCATGGCAATGGATCTGCGCGCCATTACCGAAATGGTTCATTCGTTCGGCAAACCGGTTCTGGTGGACGAAGCGCACGGCGCGCATTTCGCTTTTCATCCCGGGCTTCCGCCATCGGCGCTTTCCTGCGGGGCCGACGCGGCGGTGCAATCGACGCATAAGCTGTTGTCGGCGATGACGATGGGGGCCATGCTGCATCTGCAAGGCGATTTGCTGGATCGGGAAAGCATCCGCTGGCATTTGGCGGCTCTGCAATCATCAAGCCCGTCGTATCCGATAATGGCGTCGCTTGACTTGGCGCGCCGCGAGGCGGCGCTTTACGGGCGCGACAAAATCGCGCAGGGCCTGGCGGCGGTAGAGACATTCCACCGCTTGCTCGCGGAAATGCCGTGGTTTTACGCGGAGGCGCAGGCGAGCCGGCAGCCGGCGTTTTTTGCGCGCGATCCGTTTAAAGTGATTCTGCACGACCGCACCGGAACAATCAGCGGCCCGCAATTGCTTGCGGAACTTGCGCGCGACGGCTGTTTTGCCGAGATGGCCGATCCGCTCAATACCGTTGTTGTCTTCAGTTTGCACTCCACGGCGGCCGACGCCGTCAAGCTGGCCCGCTCGCTGCGCAGGATTTCCGCCGATTGGCGGCTTGCCAAGAAGGAACTGCCGGTTTTTGCGGCGAATAATAATATATATACACCATTCGCTAACATCCAATCCCTATCCACCGTGTCATTTCGGGAATGGCGCCGTTTGCAGCGCAAAGCGGACGCTACAGTGGCCGTCAAGCTACACAGCGCAATCGGCTGCCGCAGCGCCGAAGCGGTGATTCCATACCCGCCCGGCATTCCGCTTGTTTATCCGGGTGAAATCATCACACCGGAAGCAGTTGCAGCGATCGACCAGCTATCGGCGTGTGAAACGCGTTTTCAAGGCTGTTCGGACCCTACCGCAAACACCGTAAATATTTTCAAAATGACAATGCAAAAATAGCTTATAGATGGAGGTCCACTGTGAAGGGTTTGTTCATCACGTTTGAAGGCCCTGACGGCGCGGGCAAGACTACGCAATTGAACTTGCTGGCAGCCCGTTTGCGCGGCGACGGCCTTGACGTCGTCACGACAAGGGAACCGGGCGGCACGCCGATCGGCGACCAAATCCGTGGCATCCTGTTGTCCCCGGAAAACCGCGAAATGGCCGCGCGAACGGAAGCGTTGCTGTATGCGGCGTCGCGCGCCCAGCATGTGCAGGAAAAAATTATCCCCGCGCTGCATCGCGGCAGCATCGTATTGTGCGACCGGTTTGTCGACGCCAGTATCGCCTATCAATCGGCGGGACTTGGCATCGATGAACAATGGGTGCGCACCATTAACGCATATGCCGTAGCGGGAATGGCGCCGCATCGGACGTATTTGCTTGATATTGCGGAGGCCGCGAGCAGGCGGCGCTTGCTTGATCGCGCAGGGCAAGCTCTGGACCGGATCGAACTGCGCGAAGAAGCGTATCATCGCAAAGTTCGCCGGAAATTTTTGCAAATTGCCAAGGAAGAATCCGACCGGGTAATGATGGTAAATGCCAACAGGGCGGAGGAGGAAATTGCCGCGGAGATCTATCAGGATTTCCAAAAGCTGTTGAGAGCGCTTTCAAACTGATTAAAGGAGGTGTCGGCATGAAGCTGGTCATTGCCGTTGTGCAGGACAAAGACAGCAACCGGCTGTCCGCCGCGCTGATCAAAGACGGGTTTCGGGCCACCAAACTCGCCAGCACGGGCGGCTTTTTGCGGGCCGGGAACACCACGTTTATGATCGGTATCGAGGACGACCGGATTGACGATGTTATTCAGGTGATCAAAGCAAATTGCAAAGTTCGCGACCAATTGGTAACTCCGGTATCTCCCATGGGCGGCACGACCGACTCGTATATTCCGTTTCCGGTTGAAGTGCAAGTCGGTGGCGCCGCTGTGTTTGTGCTGCCGGTTGAACGGTTCGAGCATTTTTAGACTTGCGGTTGGGTGATGGACGATGAAAATTGATCCCAGGTGGCGCCCGATCGGCAATGGGTTGCGACGTCACGACACGATAAGCGGTCAGCCGGTGCGGCAGAAAACTTTTTCGGATATGATGGCCGATCAGGATGAGCGGAACAGAGAAGATCGTTTGCGCGGGCTGCTGAAGGATATTGCCGAGCAGGGAGAACGGCTTGGCAAAACGATGACCGTGCGCGAATTGCGCATCTATAAACAACTCGTCAAGCAATACCTGGAAGAGACCGTCAGGCGTGGCGTTGGCCTTAAGGAAACGAAAGGCTGGGACCGCAGAGGCAGAGGCAAGCGGTATAAGCTGATCGAAGAAATTGACCGCAAATTGCTTGAAATGGCGGAAGATCTTTTGCAAAGCGAGCAAGGAAGAATCACGATTTTGGATCATGTCGGGGAGATTCGCGGTTTGCTGATCAATCTGCTTTTCTAACTGCTTTTCTAAAAGCGCATGCTTCAATCAGGCTGCAATCGAATGATGGAGAGATACGATGAACGCATTCCATACGGACGAAAATCGCGCGGTTGAAATGCTGCAAAGCGGGTTCGCCGCGGGCAAATTATCGCATGCCTATATTTTTCACGGGCCGAAAGGCACGGGCAAACGGAAGGCCGCCATGCGGTTTGCCCAAATGCTGTTTTGCACGGCCGACGGCCCAAAGCCGTGCGAAAATTGCGCCGCGTGCCGCAAGTTCGCGCACGGCAACCATCCCGATCTGCACGTGGTGGCGCCGGACGGCGGTTCCATCAAAATCGAGCAGATCAGGGATTTGCAGCGAAGGTTTTTTTACCGGAGTGAAGAAGCGCAGGTGAAAGTTTATGTGATTGAGCAGGCCGAGCTAATGACCGTCCAGGCGGCTAACGCGCTGCTTAAATTTTTGGAAGAACCGTCTGCGCAAATCAAAGCGATTTTGCTTACGGAAAACGGACATGCGCTGTTGCCAACCATTCGCTCGCGGGCGCAGTGGGTATCGTTTCACGCGGCGAATCCGGCGGATATGGAAGCGGCGCTGATGTCCGAAGGGCACGCTCCGGCGCTCGTCCGGGCGGCGGTGATGATCGCTGCCGGGCAAGATGAAGCAAGAGAGCTGCTGCAAACAAATTGGTTTGCGGAACTGTTGAACGTAATGATACAATTATGCCAAGAATCCGCCGATAATCCGCAGGGTGCGCTTGTCACCTTGCAGCAAAGGCTTATAAAAGCCAATCTGGCGGAACACATCGATACGCTGCTGGACCTTATGCTGCTTTGGTACAAGGATTTGGTTCATCTGGGCTGCGGACGCAAGCGCGCGCCGGTGTTTGCGGCGCACAAGGACTGGTTGGAGAAACAGGCGAGACAAAGCGATGTTTCGCGTTGGATCATATGCTTGGAGGCTATCGTCGAGACGAGCAAGCGGCTTCGCTACCACGTAAACCCGCAATTGGCGTTGGAGCAGCTTGTGATTGTATTGGGAAGGAGGTAGATTGTTTGTATTGTGTTGTCGGTGTGCGTTTTAAAAAAGCGGGTAAAATTTATTATTTCGATCCGGCGGAACTTCCCGTCAAAAAGGAAGACAACGTTATTGTAGAAACGGCGCGAGGGATCGAATATGGAAAAATTGTCATCGGGAAAACCAATGTTACCGAAAATGACGTCGTTTTGCCCCTGAAAAAAGTAATCCGGATTGCCGGCGAGGAAGACGCCGTTATTGTTGATGAAAATAAAAAAGCCGCCAAGGAAGCGTTTGGCACATGTTTGCAAAAGATTGCCGAACATGGGCTGAAAATGAAATTGGTGGATGTTGAATATACATTTGATCGCAACAAAGTTATTTTTTATTTCACGGCCGAAGGAAGAGTGGATTTTCGCGAATTGGTGAAAGATCTCGCGGCAGTCTTTCGCACCAGAATCGAGCTCAGGCAAATCGGCGTTCGCGACGAAGCCAAAATCAAAGGGGGCATCGGCCCTTGCGGCCGCCCGCTTTGTTGTTCGACCTGGTTGGGCGACTTTGCTCCGGTGTCCATCAAGATGGCGAAAGACCAGAATTTATCTCTCAATCCGACCAAAATCTCCGGCCTGTGCGGACGGCTGATGTGTTGTCTGAAATTTGAGCATGACAATTATGAAAGCGTAAAAGATGAAGTTCCCGCAGTCGGGAAAGAAGTCGCCACCTCGATCGGCAACGGCAAGGTGATGGCGATCAATGCAAACGACCGCACCTTGCAGGTGCAAATTTACGAGTTGGACAAAGTGATGACGCTGCCGTTTGATGATGTCGTGGCGCTTACTTAGAGAGAAATGCCGCGAGTGCAAAGAATGATGGGAGCCCAGGGGTGAAACAGTGGACAAACATCCGATCTTCAGGCAAATCGGCGATTTGGAAGAACGAATGGGGCAAATGTTTGCGGATTTTGGCGCCTTGAAAAAGCAAATCGTGCAGTTGCTGGAAGAAAATAAGCGGCTTGGCATTGAAAATCAGCAATTACGCAAATTATTGAAAAACGGGACTCCCCGCGAGCCTGATTCCGAAGCGGCCACTGTGGTTGGGGAAGGGTACGATAATCTGGCGCGCCTTTATTATGAAGGGTTTCATATTTGCAATGTCTATTACGGGCATTTGCGCACGGAGGGCGACTGCCTGTTCTGCCTGTCGTTTTTAAACAAGTAAATTTCCCGCCGCGGGCCGGTTTGCAAAGTTGACCTGCGGCGTTTTTTTGCCGAAAATAAAGTCGAGTTGATTGTCCGGAGGCAGCTATGACGGAAGTGGCTTTGCGCGGGCGGGAGCGGATTGACGATCTCCTGACGCATCATTTGAAAATCATCCAGAGCGACGAAGTATTCAGTTTCTCGCTCGACGCGGTGTTGCTGGCGAGGTTTTGCACGGTTCCTGCAAGAGGCAAAATCATCGATTTGGGCACCGGCAACGGAGTCATTCCATTGCTTTTATCCACGCGCACGCAGGCAACGATCATCGGCGTCGAAATACAGGAGCGATTATGGGATATGGCCGTTCGCAACGTTGCGCTCAATGGACTGCAACACCAATTGTCGATGATTCATGGCGACTTGCGGGAAATTCGGCAGGTTACCGGAGCGGGCAGCTTTGATGTCGTCACGATCAATCCGCCGTATTTGCCGATTGCCTCGGGCGACAAAAATATCAATGCGCATGTCGCGGAAGCGCGGCATGAAATCAACTGCACGTTGGCGGAAGCCGTTGCGGCATGCGCCGGGTTGGTGCGCGCGGGGGGAAAAGTGGCGATGGTGCACAGGGCTTCGCGGTTGGCGGAGATCATCGTATTGTTTCGGCAACATCGCCTGGAGCCCAAACGGATTCGGTTTGTGCATCCGCGGGCCGGACAGGAAGCCAATCTGGTGCTGGTGGAAGCGACGCGCGACGGCAAGCCGGAAGTGCGCTTGTTGCCGCCATTGATAGTGCATGAAGGCGAATCGTATTGCCGGGAACTTGAAGACATTTATCTGGGCAGACAAAATCGGCTTACGGCCGGTGAAGGTGGCTGAACATGCAAATCCAGCAAAGTTTTGCGGAACATGAAGGAACCAAAGATGCGGGCAAAGGACGATTGTATCTGGTGGGGACACCGATCGGCAACCTGGAAGACATGACGTACCGGGCGATTCGCACGCTCCGCGAAGCGGACTGGATCGCGGCCGAAGATACGAGACAGACGCGCAAATTGCTTGCCCATTTCGCCATTCCCGGGAAGCTGATCAGCTATCATGAGCACAACAAACGGGAAAAAGGGCGCGAACTTGTCGATAAGCTTTTGGCGGGCCAGTCGGTGGCGTTGGTTAGCGACGCGGGAATGCCGGCCATTTCGGATCCGGGTGAAGATCTGGTAAAAGAGGCTTTGGCGCATGATATCGCCGTGATCGCCATACCGGGCGCGAGCGCCGGGTTGGCCGCGCTCATCGTATCCGGCTTGCCGGCGGCGCAGTTTTCCTTTGCCGGCTTTCTGCCGCGGGAGAAAAAGAAATTGCAGCGGTCGCTTAAAAAGCTGAACGCTGCGGGCGGAACGGTGATCGTCTACGAGTCTCCGCACCGGCTTGTCCAGACGCTGCAGGCGATGCTTGCCGCATGGGGCGACCGCCGCATCGCGGCGGTTCGGGAACTGACCAAGAAACATGAAGAAATATTGCGCGGGACGATAGCGGAATGTTTGGAACATGTTCGTTCCGTTCCGCCGCGGGGAGAATATTGTTTGATCGTGGACCTTGCGGAAGGAGAAGCGGCAACGCCGGCAATGGAGCAATGGTGGCACGGCCAGTCCATTTCGCAACATGTCGAACATTATTTGCGGGAATGCGGCGATAAAAAAGAAGCGATGAGACGCGTAGCAGCCGATCGGGGCATCAGTCGGCGAGAGGTTTACAGGCACTTGCTTTCGGAACAGTAGAAAAAAGTCTCTGCGCACATTGTGCACAGAGACAAAGGAGAAATGAAAAAGGTTAGAATTAACAAATGAATAACTTTATTATAACCGATTTTTTTCATTTTGTCACAGGTTAGGCAATTCTTTAACACAATCCTGGCAAACAATTTTTCCTTTGAAGTAGGTGACATTCTCGGCATTGCTGCAAAAAATGCAGGCGGGTTCGTATTTTTTCAGCATGATGCGCTCGCCATCCACATAAATTTCCAGCGCGTCTTTTTCGCCGATGCCAAGCGTGCGGCGAAGTTCGATCGGGATGACAACGCGGCCCAATTCGTCGACTTTTCTAACAATACCGGTAGACTTTAACATGAAAATAAAACCCCTCTCTTATCCGAAAAAATTTTAATCGGCAGCTTTCGACAAACTTTTCACTACTATCGTACCAGCGTTTCCCAAAATAGTCAATATCACTTCCGCACTAAAATTGAATATTTACAAATTTTTAGGATTTATATTTTTTCGCGGTGTTCGCAATGTTTGCTGCCAAGGCTTTTGCCGGCAAATTGCCAAAAATGGACAGCGCGGCAGGCGACGGAAAAAATGGGCAGAACGATTGCCAGAAAAAAACCAGGCTCTAGCGACATGATTCGACATTATTTGCGATGCAAAGGGGACGAACATATGACATGGCATCTGCAAGAAGAAAAAGTTTTTAAAGATCCGGTGCACAAATACATTTATGTACAGGACAAGCCGATCTGGCGCTTGATCAATACCGCGGAATTTCAACGGTTGCGCCGCATTCGCCAACTGGGCACGTCCTATTTTACTTTTCATG
>DASVDB010000040.1 GCA_036381315.1 Bacilli bacterium
AAATGAGGACGCCCAGGCCGATAATAAGGATGGCGAGCAGGTTTTTGCCTTTCATGTTTACCGTCACCGCCTTTCGTTGTCTTTATTGTAGACCGGATGGCTTTGGCACAAAACGGACCAGCGGCGGTTTTTCATACTGGACCTTGGTCGGGGAAGGAAAGGAAGGGTCCGCATGGTGCGCTATACCGGCACTTTTGCCGTTATAGGGGGCGCTTTGCTCCGCGCGGGGTGCTATACCGGCACTTTTGCCGTTATAGGGGATACTTTACGGTCTAACGGACATGGTAGGGCGCTTTCCGACTCTAACGGACGTGACAGAGGCTATTTTGGATTTTACGCCCGGTTTTAAAGTTTAACGGACGTAGGTGCGCTTATTTAAGCACTTTGTGCGGTATTCAGGCAAAAATAAGGCGAATAGCCGCTCAAGCGTCCGTTAAAATTTTTGCCCGGCCTTTTTTCGGCAAATAGCCTCTGCTGCGTCCGTTAGCGCTGGGCGGGAAGGCAATCCACCCTTTTAGCGCTGGGCGGGTGCGGTGTGCAGGGGCAGGAACGTTCGCGGTGTGCAGGGAGGATTGTGCGGTGAGGCTTAACATTCGCAAAGTGCAAGCGCTTGAAGCCAGCCGGCGGACCGCCAAAAGGCGGCGGGGTTAAACCCGCGCATAAAAACTGAACGGCAGCCGGTTAAACCGGCATGTACAGATCCGACACTTGGATTAAATACGGAAAACCGTTTGCACCTCGCCGACAATTTTCCCGTTGTCGTTTTTTATTTCCGGCGGCGCGAATTTTTGCAATTCCGCAATTGTCTTTTCATTCGCATAGCCGATTTGCGTTAATATTGCGGTGATGATGTACGGCCATGCCTGGTCCGAACCATCCGACACTTTAAAGGCGAAACCGAGCTTTTCCCGCTTCAAGCCAAAGCAGTATACGCCTTTCGCTCCATCTTTGGCCACGATATTTTCGTCCTGCAAAAAAACGGAAGTGATCCGTCCGGTGCCCGAGACCAGCCAATGCTCGCGGTTCATGGCGTTGGTAATGTTCACAACCGCCGCCCGCACCGCTTCATCTTCAATCAACTCGGGACACGCCAGTTTCAAGTATGCGGTCGCCAAATTTTTTAACGGCATGGCGGTTACGGGGAAACCGCAGCCGTCCGTCGCCACATGCATTTCGTGGGGCGAGCATTCCGACATCCGCAAAAGCATCCGGATGATCTCCTGTTGCGCGGGGTGGCTGATATCCCAATAACTGTCAAGAGGCCAACCCATCTGTTTGCAAAGCGTAAGCACGCCAAAATGCTTGCCGGAACAATTATGGTAGATGGGGCGGGGCGGCGCTTGCCTTTTCAGCAAGTTTTCCCGGGCCGCGCTATTGGCAGGGTAGGCCGAACCGCAAGCGAGCATGGCTTCCTGCAATCCGCTTTTTTGCATGAGCGATTCCAGCGTTTCTATATGACCCGCTTCGCCCCGGTGCGATGATAATGTAATCGCTGTCTCCGCTTCCGAAAAGGAAAGCCGCTCATCGATTCCTCTCATCACGCGCGGGATCGCTTGAATCGGTTTCGCGCACGACCGCCAAAATGTCGGCATATCCATGTCGCCGACACGAATATGTACGCGCTTATCGGCGCCTACGCCGCAAATGCGGCCGCGATGAACATTTTCCAGGACGCCGCCGCGATATTCCTTAACCAAAATTTCATCCGTTTGCTCCATTTAAAAACACGCCCTTTACCGGTAAAATTCGCAATAGCCGCAAACTTTAAGTCATCCGTTATTATACGCGAAAAAGCTGTTCTCCCGATCCGTTTCATTTCCAACACCATATTGGCAAATGTTTGCGCCCGGCACGGTCGCGTTTTCCAAAATCGTTGTCGATTTAAGCAAAAAAACGCCGTCAACGCGCTGCGGCGCGCCAACAAAAAGTGCGCCGCCTCTTCGGACAGGATCGCAATCAATTTTACACTCCGGCGGATTCCGCCCGCATCGCATCTTTACGATCCGCGGAATTCGGACGGGGGTATCCCGGTATACTTTTGAAACACTTTGGTGAAATACCTGCGCTCGGAGTAGCCGCACATTTTTCCGATCTGCGCAATGCTCTTATCCGTCATTTTCAACAACGATTTGGCCGTTTCCATCCGCTGTCTTGTTATATATTCAACAAATGTCTCGCCAAAATGCATTTTAAACAACATGCTGAAATAACTGCAGCTGATTTTCAGGTAGTCGGCAAGCTCTTCGATGCCCAAATCGGAGGAAAGGTTCCTGTCAATGTAATCTTTCGCATTCATCATCAGGATCTCCCCGGTCTTCTTGTTCATTACAACCGCAAGGCACTGGTCGATCAGTCGGTTGATGATGGCGATCAGATCTTTTGTGCCGACGGTATGGCGCAACTCATCCCACAGTTTTTCTTCTTCTTGCATATTTACGATGTCCAGTTCCCGCATTTCGCGAAGCAGATGGATAACCAGGAAATGCAGAATTTGTTCAACGCGGGTTAACGATGTTTCGGAGATGGCCATCAAACATTC
>DASVDB010000041.1 GCA_036381315.1 Bacilli bacterium
ACACTCCCAACGGCAAAAACATCAGGTACAGCACTTTATTCCGGCGAAGTTCCGCAATAAAGCCGCCGCTTCGTTTGCTCAGCACACTGTGTTCGACCCGTTCGCCGAGAGCCGCGCCGCTTTGGGTGCCCGAATCCATCCGCATCCACCTCCTTTCAGCGATGGTTCGTTTTTCTTCGCTTCAAATTGTAAAAAAAAGCCCGCGGCGAAAACAGCCAAATACTCTTCGAAATTCTTTGAAAACTTACGATTCATCAAAGCGGACAAAAAAACCGCCCGTCTGTCCAAATCGGACAAGGGCGGCGTGGATGCGGCCGGGAGCCGGCATCATGCGCGAATGCGCAAAGTCGCTCTGGTTCCGGCGTTCGGCGCGCTGTCGAACTGCAAACCGTACTGATTTCCGTAATAAAGACGAATGCGATCCAAAATGTTGCCTACGCCGAATCCCCCCGTTTTCTTGCTCCCGTTCCCCTTGAAAATCGCGGCCAACTGCTCCGCTGTCATGCCGACGCCGTTATCCTCCACGGTAATGATCACATCGTATTCTTCCTTGCGGGCCTGAATGCGGATCGTTCCCCGCTGCTTATCCGTTTCCAATATGCCGTGCAAAATGCTGTTTTCAACCAGCGGCTGCAGTGTGATCTTCGGAATTTTGCAGTCATATAATTCGCACGGCACATCGATGATTAATTCAATTCCGCCGCCAAACCGCCTGTTTTGAATCCTGACGTACGCCTCCACATGCTTCAACTCGTTTTCCAGCGTCACGATGTCCTCTCCCTTGGACAAGCTAAGCCGATAAAAGACCGCCAGTTCATCCACGACCCGGGAGATTTCCTCCGCACCGCGTTCAATCGCCAGCACATTGATCAAATCGAGGGTATTGTACAGGAAATGCGGGTTAATCTGGGCTTGCAGCGCTTTCAGTTCCTTATCCTTAATCTCCGAACCCATCTTGTAATTCTCCGTCATTAAATCGGAAATGCTTTGCACCATCAGGTGAAAATGGTGGGTCAACTGGCCGATCTCGTCCGCGGAAGCGGGGAGACGCGACAGTTCAAAATTGCCCTGCTTGACCTGACGGACGTGGCGGGTGAGTTGGCGAATCCGTTTCGTGGCCGATCCCGCCGCCCAAAACGACAAGGGGAGGGTAAACGGGACAATCAGCAAAAATATGGTGATAAATTGGTTTCGCGTTTGTTGGTTGGATTTCAGAATATCGGAATACGGCACAATAATCGCCAGTTTCATATCGCTGCCCGAAATAGTCCCCAGACCGTACAGCAGCCGCTTTCCGTCCACCAGCAAATGTTCGTCCCACACTTTGCGCGCTTTGTCCAGCTTTCGGTTTTCGTCTGTAAAGGCCGCCAGTTCGTGTGCAGTAAACTGAAAATTGCGGGAAGCGCTCAACACATCGCCGCGCTCGTTGAAAAGAATCCCGGTTGCCCCGGGCGTGAACGAAACATGATCGAGTATGGATTGCAGCACCTCCCGCGACAGGTTCGCTCTGACGATGCCGTTAAAATGCAAAATATCGCGTGGTTTCGGTATTTTTCGCAAAACGGCAACGTCCCCGGCATGCGCAACAGGATCGTTCAACACATCAGACGGCAACCAGATAAACACTTCATGCGCGGATGCGTAATCTTTGAACCACGCTTCTTCGCCGATCCTGTCCATGCGCAAATAATCCTCGGTTTCCGTGGCTGCCGCAAGCCCTCCCCGCATGTACAGCTGCAAGCTGCCGATATCCGGGTTGTTGCGGCTTTGCGCCAATACCCGGGACAATTGATACGAGCCCCATCCCCATTGATTCACATCCGCATATTGCGCCGGATCCGTTTCGATCACCTGCACCACTGTGTCATTGAAAGCAATGAAATTAAGCACCTCATAAACTGCCCGCACCTTGTATTCGATGTAGGATTCCGTTTCGCCCAGCACCTTGTGGGTCGTCATGATCGCCTGTTTTTCGCTGTTTCGTTCCGTCAATGTCAAATGGACGAACAATAAAAGCAGAAACGGAACGGTGATCACCATTAAAAAAGCGGCAAACAGTTTATATTTGATTCCCACGTTTTCCAATATCCGGAGAGGAGCCCGTTTCATTTTCCGATCTTCTCCCGGTATTCCGAGGGTGACAGCCCCGTCATTTTTTTGAAAAATGTCGTAAAATAATTGGCGTCGGCAAAACCGAGCCGGGCGGCGACTTCATATTGTTTCATGTCGGCATCGCTCAGGAGCTCCTTGGCCTTCTCCAAGCGGACCTCCGAGATATACTCTTTAACCGTCTGCCCCTTTTGCTTTTTGAACAGGGAACACAAATACGTTTCGCTCAAATGAACATGCTCCGCGATTTCCGAGATGTTGAAGCCTTTCTCGTGAAAATGCCCGTGAATATAGCGCATGACTTCCAGCAGTTTGCCGCCGTATCCGCTCCCGTCTTTCCGGAAAGGAGCGAGAAACGACAACACGTAATCCTCCAAAGGGGCGATTCCCGGCAAACTGTCGATCTCTTTCCATATATACCTGCGTTCAGCGTCTCCGGTTTGTTCCGTCAATCCTTGCTGTGCGGCGGTTTCCAAAGCAATCAGCAGAAATTGGAAAAACAAGTCGCGAACATGCGGAATATCCAGATCTTTTTGCTTTCGGGCAAGCTCCCCGAACGCCCTGATCAATTGTTCCGCCTGTTCAATCTCCCCTTTGCGGACCGCCTCGCGAAATTGCCTGAGCGATTCGGGGTTTAGCGCAAGCGGTCGACTTACGCCAAGGGATTCGGCAAACATAATGGATGAGTTCTCATTGTAAAATTGCAGGAGACTTGCTGCAGACGCTGTCCTATAAGATTCGGGCAGATGGTATAGCCCGCGAACCGGTTTTCCCACTCCCAGCCCAAACGTAATGGCTCGATCCATTCGCGCGCGCACATCGCCGTAAATTTGCTCAATGACTTGGCGGCCCTCCTGATAGGAGCCGCCGTATTTTCCGGGCAAGAGCAGCACGAGACAATGCCGGGCGTCGAAGCCGCAAAGCGCGCCCAACGAGACGAGCGATGGCATGTCGCTCAGTTTGTACAGCAACTCCTCCCGGATAAATTGTTGATTCTCCGGATCGGGAACTTTCCGGAACAGCGGCGCGACAACCACTGTAAACATCCCGGCCGCCTCAAACGGCAGCGTATGCTGCATGCTCAACAAATCGGCCGTTTCCGCAACCGCCGATCGGTCGATCAAGCGGCGCAGCAATTCCTGCTTGAGAAACGGCAGGCTTCGTTCGTAGCCGGCCTGCAGGTTGCGTTCCGCCGCAATTTGTTCCAACTCCCTCTTTCGCGCCCGGGCAGCCTCCTCAACCGTTTTTTTCACCCGTTCGAGTTGGATTGGCTTTTCAATATAGCTTACCGCTTTTAAATGGATAGCCGACAATAAATACTCCTTGTCGGAAAAGCCGCTAATAAAAATCAGTTTGCACGTCGGATCCGTCCAGCGGAGACGTTTGGCGAATTGAATCCCGTCCATTTTGGGCATGCGGACGTCGCACAGCACAATATCAGGATTCCATTTCTCCGCCTGCTTCAATGCGTCCCTCCCGTCCGCCGCGAGCCGGATTTCGCGAATCCCGATCTCATCCCATTTGATATGTTTTTGCAGCGTTTCCCTCGTTCGGGCTTCATCGTCAACGATTAGCAGCTTCATAAGATCCCTTCTTTCCCTTGGAGGAGAATCAAGACGCCTTCACCGAAAACGGATGTCGCGATTTATGGAACATCAACGGGAAACGGAGGCCTGGCCATTGAGCCAAGCCTCGCCACGACGAAACTCATGATTCGGATACGTTACGGGCTGACAATTTGCCACTGCTGATTCGAACTGCTGCTTTCGCTCCATTGGCCAAGGTCCGACCCGTTGGCGGTGCGGCCCATGCCGTCCAGATATAACCCCGTCGCCCGATTCCTGAATTTGACGTAGCTGCCCACCGTTTCCTGCTGCCATTGTTGATTATAACTGCCGCCGCCGCTCCATTGGCCGGCCGCATCGCCATTCGTTGTGCGGCCCATACCGTCAATATACAACCCGCTCGCGCGGTTTTTGATCTTGACGTAGCTGCCGACGGTTTCGATGATCCATTGCTGGTTGTAGCTGGAACTGTTGCTCCATTGCCCAACGTTGTCGCCGTTGGCGGTGCGGCCCATGCCGTCAATGTACAACCCGCTGGCGCGGTTTTTCAACTTGACATACGTTGCGCCGCCACCGCCGCCGGAACCGGCAAACGCGCCAATGGCCGAAGTGAATCTGAGGACATTGCCGGACACCTTGCTTGTCGCGCCTAACGGGTATCCGTCGGGCAACACGCCGGAATTCGCCTCAGGCTCCCAGTAGAACAATCCGAGGCCGCGTCCGTTTGGCACCGCCAAAAGTTTGCTTTGAACGGCGTTTAGCATATTGTAAGTATTCGACGGCTGGCTTTCCAATCCTCCGACCTCGCAGATGATGACATCCTTGCCGTACCGTGAAACCATATCGTTCATATTGTAAGCCAGGTCATTGATGTTTTGCGTATAATCCACGCCGTCCCAATACGGGTAATACGACATCCCTATGACATCAAATTTGCCGCCGTTCGCGGTCAAATTGTCAAAGAACCATCTGTATAAGCTATTGTCGGCTCCTTTATCCAAATGTACGACGACTTTGGAAGACGGGCTGACCGCTTTTACCGCGTCATAGCCCGAATTGATCAACTGGGCCATGTTGTTGAAATGGTTATAGTCCCCGTCCGGCCACAACAAGCCGCCGCGAATTTCGTTGCCAACTTGTACCCAATCGGGATAAACCCCTTCATCGGCCAATCCGCGCATGATGTCAAACGTATGATTGTACACGTCTGTTTTCAGTTGGGAAAACGAATGGTTCACCCACGCCGAAGGCTTGTCTTGCTTGCCCGGATCCGCCCAATGATCGCTGTAGTGAAAATCGATCATAACTCGCATGCCCATATTTTTGGCGCGCTGCGCCATCCAAAGCACACCGGTTTTGTCTCCGTAACCCAGATATGTGCCGTTCCACTGGAAATTGCTTGGCGGATTGACAAATACCCTCAGTCTGACGGCGTTGACGCCGTTGTCCTTCAGGATTTGCAGCGCATCCTTCTGAACACCGCCGCTATCTTGCCAAACCACCCCATTGTCCTCCAACTGATTCAACCATCCGATATCCGCGCCCTTGGCAAAAAAGGAAGCCGCCTTTACGGGTTCGGGTGTCATCCCGACCGACAAACCGACCCCCAGGACGAGTACCAGGCAAAGAAGGACCGACATTCCGGCTCCCAATTTACTTTGCAACATGATTAATACCTCCCTCTAAAATGCTAAAGCGCTTACAATTCCATTTTAAGTCAGCCTTTTTGAATTTGAACATGACAACTTTAACATTTTCTTTGATTTCCTACTTGGAGCACAGCCCGACGGAAAACGAGGGAGAAAGGCGTATGAAGCCGCAAATGGTTTACAAAAAATAAAAAAACCCCAAACCGCATTTGGAGTAATCGTTTGTATTGCAAAATGCCGTTGAAGGGACTCGAACCCCCGACCCACGCATTACGAATGCGTTGCTCTACCAACTGAGCTACAACGGCACGGCCAATCATATGATGGTGGACGCTGACGGGATCGAACCGCCGACCCTCTGCTTGTAAGGCAGATGCTCTCCCGGCTGAGCTAAGCGTCCAAAAGTGCATTTTGAATAGCGGTGGAGGGCCTCGAACCCCCGACCTCACGGGTATGAACCGTACGCTCTAGCCAGCTGAGCTACACCGCCAAATACCTGTTTGCGCTGCAAACAGGAACAATGAAAAGGACCGATTGCCAAGCGCCATACAGTTGTCACAACAACGCCGCGCCTGTACATGAATCATATATAAACGGCCCTTGTTCCCTCAAAACCGGAAACGAACGAATGGATTCTCCAAAGTGTCTTGCTTGGCAGATTAAGCCCTCGACCGATTAGTATTCGTCAGCTCCACGTGTTGCCACGCTTCCACCTCGAACCTATCTACCTGGTGGTC
>DASVDB010000042.1 GCA_036381315.1 Bacilli bacterium
CAAATTTATCGAGCTTGAGTTCAACAGCCTGCTCAAGCTGATCAGTTGAAAAAACACCCGCCGAATCAGGTGGGTGTTTCATCCATGTTGACATCATGCGTCTTGTGACTTGCCGGATATTGCCGCGGCAACCCTTCATGCAAGTCGCGATCTTCAAACGTGAACGTGTTGGCCGGCCGCTGGTCTTCCCGCCACGGCGTGCTCTTGCCGATCGATTCGACGATCAGGCTGGAACCGTACGGACCTTCGGGAAATTCCTCCGCGGTCAGATCGTTTCGCTGCGATTCAACAGTGCGCAAGTCCGTATACTTTCGCCGTCTTTCTTTCCAGAATGCCATTTGCATCGCCCTTCCTGTTCAGCCTATCATGCAATAGCTTTCCCAAAAAGCGGCGAATTATGTGCTGAACTGGCCGGCCGCCCGGCTGCAGATCAATAGTCGGAAAACGTTACCGGTCCCAATATTTCCTCCAGGAACGATTTCAATTCCTTGGCCCCGGTTTCATCTAGCCCGTAGGCGTGTTCCAAATATCCCTCTTCTTTCAGATCATCGGGGCCGACAATCGCCGTTTTGCCCGACTGCAGATCTGTGACCAAACGTTTGCCGTAATAGCGGTCCGTTCTGGTGATCGCCAGATCGAACCGGTTCATGCTATCCGTGATAAAGCAGACAAAACGCGTTGAAGTCTGCTCTGTTGTATCGTCCAAAAAGTCAAAATCGTGTGCCGACATCATGCTCACTCCTCTGCCAATTACAGCCATTCTTTTTTCCGGAAAAAGAAAAACATCGCCGCGCCGATCACAACCATGGCTCCCAAAACGATATAATTGCCGTACGGCTCGTGCAGCAGCGGTATATAATCAAAGTTCATGCCGTAAATGCCGGTGATGAACGTCAATGGCATGAAGATGGTGGTGAGTGCGGTAAAAACGCGCATAATTTCGTTCGCGCGGTTGGCGAGACTCGATTGGTAAGCTTCGCGCAAGTTGCCCATCAGATCCCGGAATGTGTCGAACGATTCCGCCACTTTTACGGCATTTTCGTGAATATCCCCGAAATACTTCTGCAGTTCATCGTTGATCAGTTTCAGGTCTTTTTTGTTCAGCATGAAAATGAGGTCTTTTTGCGGCCCCAAAACTTTTTTCACCCATAAAATCTCGCTGCGCAGGCCGATAATCGCATGCAAATGGGCTTTTTTCGTATGCATCAGGATGTCTTCTTCGAGTTTCTCGATGCGCGCTTCGATCCGATCGGCGACAATAAAGTAATTGTCCACCACAAGGTCTACCAGATGGTACAAAAAGCGGTCGGGCGTGTTGACGGCTTCTTCCCACAAAATCGGTTTAACCGAGCGGAGTTCGTTGATCTTTTGCCGGGTAACGGTAATGATGAAATGGTTGCCCAGAAAAATGTTCAACGCCCGCAGGAAAATTTCTTCGTCGTCGAAGCGGATGCTGTTGATGACTATAAAATAATGGGTGTCGTAAATTTCAATTTTCGGGCGTTGCTCTTCTTCCTGCAAGCAGTCCTCCACGGCCAGATCATGCAAATGGAACAGCGGCTGCAGCAGTTTCAGATCATCCGTTCCCGCGTCGATCCAGTAAAAGCCGTCCTCGGGAGCCGTCACGGCTAAAGCAACGTCGTCGACCAGTTGAAAAATCCCGTTTTTTACGAGGCGCACTTTCATCTTGCTCTCTCCTTTCATGGAGAAAACAGCCGTCGCTCCGGGTCCCGGGATTTGCCGCTTTAAACGCGCAAGGGGCGCGGATTCCGACTGTTTTCCGTATGCGATTTGGGCATGTTGCGGTAATTAGGCCTTGGTCGGTCTCCGTCCATGCGGAAAGCACCCCTTTTAATAGTCAAATTTGTACCAACTAAGTATATACCTACAATTACCATGATTCAAGCGAAAATCGCTGGGTAATTGAGGAAGCGAAAGATATTGCGCTAGCCCGGCAAACCGGCCGAGTTTCCGTCGTCCAATTGACGGTAACCCGCTTGACGTGTTAGCAATGATTGCGTTAAATTATAATTACAATAAAAATGAATATCAAAAGACGGCATGACCTTTATTGGTTGTGCGTCCAAGTACTCTTATCAAGAGCAGGCGGAGGGACTGGCCCGATGAAGCCCGGCAACCGACTTTTCATTCGCTTCTTCGGCGAAAAAAGCACGGTGCTAAATCTTGCGGAAGCATACGCTTCTGAGAGATGAGAGAGGCTTTTAGCGAAGAACAGCCCTTTCATTTCGAAAGGGCTTTTTTAGTGTAACCCGGCTGCCTTTTGCGGCGCCGACATCATCGAGGAGAGTGACGAACCATGCCGATCAAAATTCCCGACAATTTGCCGGCCAAAGAAATATTGACAAATGAAAATATTTTCGTAATGGACGAGTCAAGGGCGTACCATCAAGACATCCGTCCGTTGAATATCGCCATTTTGAATTTGATGCCGACCAAGGAAACGACGGAATGCCAGTTGCTGCGCCTGATCGGCAACACGCCGTTGCAGGTGGATGTAGTGCTCTTGCACACAAAATCACATAAGTCGAAAAACACTCCGCAGCAACATCTGGAACTGTTTTATAAAAACTTCGACGACGTGAAGGACCAAAAATTTGACGGCATGATCATAACGGGAGCGCCGGTTGAACATTTAAGGTTTGAAGACGTCGATTATTGGCGGGAGCTGGAGCAAATTCTCGATTGGACAAAAGAAAATGTAACCTCGACATTTCATATTTGCTGGGCGGCGCAAGCAGGCCTGTACCACCATTACGGGATTCCCAAGTACCCGCTTGACGACAAACTGTTCGGCGTTTTTCCGCATACGATCAACAAGTCCAATACCAACCTTTTGCGCGGATTCGACGAAGTGTTTTTCGTGCCGCAATCACGCCATACCGAGGTGCGCAGGGCGGATATCGAGAAAGTTCCGGAACTGGAAATATTGTCCGATTCGGCGGAAGCGGGCGTGTATATCGTCATTGCCCGCGACGGCAAACAAATTTTTGTGACGGGCCATTCCGAATACGACCCGCTGACGCTGCAAGCGGAATATTTGCGCGACCTGAAAAAAGGCCTGAAGATCGCGGTCCCGCGAAATTATTATCCCGGTGACGACCCGCAAAATAAGCCGTTGGTGCAATGGCGGGCCCATGCCAATCTGCTTTTTTCGAATTGGTTGAATTATTATGTTTATCAGGAAACTCCGTTTGAGTGGAGCATGCAAACGCAGAAGTGTTAATATACGCGAGGAGGATATGAACGTGACAAAAATAGAAAGCCGTTTGGCCCAAATAGGTTCCGTATCCGATCCG
>DASVDB010000043.1 GCA_036381315.1 Bacilli bacterium
CATACGGCGGGCCGGATTGAACATTTTCATGCAGGCCCGCTTTTTGTATAATACTAACAGTTGCAAACAGGGCGGATAACGCCCTTTCATTTTACGCCAAATTTCCCATACGCATATTGGAGGGCCATTTACCCATGATAATGAAAGAAATCATCGTGGTCGAAGGAAAATCCGACACGGCGGCCGTGCAAAGAGCAATCGCGGCGGAAACGATTGAAACGGGCGGATCAGCCATCAACGATGAGATCATCGCGACCATTCGACTGGCCCAGGAGCGCAGGGGCGTGATTGTGTTCACCGATCCGGATCATGCCGGCGAGAAAATCCGCAAATTGATCTCCGAACGCGTTCCGGGAATCAAGCACGCTTTTTTGTCGCAGGAAGAGGCGAGGGGAAAACGCAATCTTGGAATTGAATACGCTTCTGCCGAGGCGATTCGCGCGGCGCTTTCCAATGTGAAAACGGAAATGCCGGACAGTAAAGCGCAAATCGGCTGGGACGATCTCCTGGCGGCCGGTTTGATCTCCCGACCCGATGCGTCGAAACGGCGGCTTATGATGGGAAAATTGCTCGGAATCGGCTACGGCAACGGCAAGCAATTTCACAAAAGGTGCCGGATGTTGCAAATTACCCGGGAAGAGTTTTTTGCGGCATTGGAACAACTGAAAGCGGGCTGCGACAGTGAAACATGAGTGGATTGCATCTCCCAGGAAAACTGTGGAACTTCTGGAACAGCATCAGCTTGCGCCAAAGAAAAGCTTGGGACAAAACTTTTTGGTCGACCGCAATTTTTTGGACAAAATCGTGGCGGCGGCGGAATTGGACGAAACCAAAGGCGCGCTGGAAATCGGCCCCGGCATCGGCGCGTTGACGCAAGTTTTGGCGCAAACCGCGAAAAAAGTGGCTGCCGTTGAGATTGACGGCAGATTAGTCCCGATTTTGCAAGATATGTTCAGGGATCGCGACAACGTGCGCATCGTGCATGGCGACGCGTTGGAAGTAAACTTTCCCTCCCTGTTCGCGGATTGGTTCGCCGATGTGCCGGAAGTAAGCGTTACGGCCAATCTTCCCTATTATGTAACAACGCCGATTATCATGAAACTTCTCGAGTCGCAGCTGCCGCTAGCCCATATCGTGGTGATGGTGCAAAAGGAAGTGGCCGGCCGCATGGCGGCTTTGCCCGGTACGAAAGATTACGGAAGCCTTAGCATTGCCGTGCAATATTTTGCCGAGACGAAAGTGATCACGAATGTGCCGCGGACCGTATTTATTCCCCGCCCTAACGTGGATTCCGCGATTATTCGTTTGACCAGACGCAAAACCCCTCCTGTGCGGGTTCTCTCCGAGCCGTTTTTGTTCGCGGTTGTTCAGGCCAGTTTTGCCAGGCGCAGAAAAACGATTTGGAACAATTTGCGGCAATTTGCGGATCAACTGCCGCACGATGAACTTTTGACAGTGCTAAAGAGCTGCAACATCGACGCCAGCCGCCGGGGCGAGACGCTAAGCCTAGCTGAATTTGCGGCCCTAAGCGACGCTTTGTGGAATCGCCTGCATAAATGAGGCCGCGCCACCCCGCAATCACCAAATGCCTGCAAAGCCCATAGGATGGTGAAGGGGAGGAACGAAGCCCATGTTCAAAAGCGGAGAGCTGGTCATTAGAAAATCATACGGCGGCGATATTGTGTTTCGGATTCAATCGTTTGAAAACGGTCTGGCAGTGCTTAGAGGCGTGGAATATCGCCTGTTGGCCGACGCGCCGTTGTCCGATATACAACGGATTGAAGATATAGGCGCCCACCGCGGCACGGTCGAATCGCGTATGAAAACCCGGGAAACGGCCAAAAGGATGGAAATGTTCCGGAATTTGCAGCGGGAGAAGCAGGAAAATGCGCTGAACATATCCGGCAAACAGCCCGGGAAGCCGCCGTTTTTCGAGCTTCCGGGCAAAGTGCTTCATTTGGACGGCGATCCCGCGTATTTGCGCAAAAGCATGCAAGTATACAGCGAGCTGTTGATTCCTGCCGAAGGGCACTTTGTGCAGGAAGCCAACATGCCGGAGGCGCTGTATCGCCTGCTGCCCGCAGTGAAACCCGATATCGTGGTGATTACGGGGCATGACGGTCTTTTGAAGCGGCGCAAGGAAGGGCAAGTGCATGATTTGTACAGCTATAAAAATTCCATCAATTTTGCCAAGGCGGTCGGCATCGCCAGACACTACGAACGGAATCGCGATTTGCTCACGGTCATAGCGGGAGCGTGCCAATCCCATTTTGAAGCATTGCTGCAAGCCGGCGCGAATTTTGCCAGTTCCCCGAAACGCATCCTCATTCATGCCCTCGATCCCGTCTATATCGCCGCCAAAGTTGCCTATACGCCGATTAAAGAAACCATCAACATTTATGATGTGATCAGCCATACGATTAGCGGCATGCAAGGTTTGGGGGGCATCGAGTCAAAAGGCAGCTACCGGATTGGCATGCCAAGATGGTAATGCGTGGAAGGGGTAAATTTGAACATTTTGTGAATTATGCAAGGGAACGGCTGCAAAAAAACGGCTTGAAATCGAGCAAATGCCGTTGACAATGGGTTTGGTCGCCTGCTATAATAATTAGCTTAGTTTGACACGCCCCCTCTTTTTCAGGTATAATGTACAAGGAAAGAGGTGGTAGTTGAAAGATGGCAAAAAATGCGCTTATTGAAATCAAACGCAGTTTAGATGCCCATGTCGGGCGAAGAATCATGCTGAAAGCAAACGGTGGAAGACGAAAAACCATCGAAAGAACCGGCATCCTGGAAGAAACCTACCCTTCTGTTTTCATTGTAAAGCTGGATCAGGAACAACATTCGTTCAAACGAGTTTCTTACAGCTATGCGGACATATTGACGGAATCGGTTGAAGTGACCGTTTGTCATGATGACGGACAAGTCCGCATTTCATATGCTCCCGTATAAATGATTGGCTGCAAGCGGCGAAGGCGCTCCTTCGCCGCTTTTAATTTTTTTGCAACCGAAGCATACTACCTGGATGACAGGAGGAAAGGAGGGGGCGAAATGGGGCGCAGAGGCAGAGGCCGCAGCGTCATGTCGGAGGAACTGAAAACGGAATTGGCCAAAGACCTCGGGTTTTACGACACCGTTCGTCGGAACGGTTGGGGCGGCATCACCACGAAGGACGCGGGCAATATGGTGAAGAAAGCAATCCAGATGGCCGAAGAGACACTCGCCAAACCGAACGGCAACGATCGGCGGAATTAATCAATGCGCACTATATGCACGGTTGCAAATGGGTTACAAGGATGGAATGGGGCAATGACTGTTCCATCTTTTCTTTTGCATGCTTTCGCTTTTTTTGCCGTTTTTTGCTATGATAGAGCTTAACATTTACCACTGAAGGTGACTTATGATCGTTTATGAAAAAGCGCCGGCAAAGATTAATTTGTCGCTCGACATTTTGGGCAAACGGGCAGACGGTTATCATGAAGTGGAAATGGTCATGGCCAGCATCGATTTGTTTGACCGTCTCGAATTGGCGGAACTTACGGAAGATCGGATTGTCGTTTCCAGCCAGGCGGGCTTTATTCCCCTGGACGAGCGGAATTTGGCCTATCAAGCGGCTGACCTGATGAAGCGCGAGTTCAACATCAAACAAGGCGTGAAAATTCATATCGATAAACGGATTCCGGTTGCCGCCGGGCTTGCCGGGGGCAGCAGCGACGCCGCGGCGACGCTGCGCGGCCTGAACAGATTGTGGAAGCTTGATATTCCGCTCACACAATTGGCGGAACTTTCGGCAACGCTCGGTTCGGATGTGCCATATTGCGTTACCGGCGGCACCGCGGTGGCCAGAGGCAGAGGGGAGGCGCTGGAAAAGCTCCCGTCGCCGCCCGCCTGTTGGGTTGTATTGGCCAGGCCGCCGCTGACCGTATCGACAGCGGACATATATGAGCAATATCGCGTCGGGGAAGGCGATCAGCCGCGTTTTACAAAAGGCGTCGTGCAAGCGGTTTACGCCAGGGACTTTCATCAATTATGCCATTCCCTCGGCAACCATTTGGAGAGTGTCACGCTGCGTTTATATCCGCAAGTAAACAAGATCAAGCGGACGATTTTGCAAATGGGCGCCGACGGGGCGCTCATGTCGGGCAGCGGGCCCGCCGTGTTTGCGCTGGCGAACCGGGAGTCGAAAGCGAAACGCATGATGCGCGGCCTGCGCGGTTTTTGCCGGGATGTGTACATGGTCAGATTATTGGTATGAACCGGCCGGCATCATTGAATAAATCCGTATGCAAATGTTATATTACTTGTATAATGTTCGTGTTTTTTTATTCAGCCAATTTGGAAATAGCGCAATTTGACCGCAGCATGGGAGGGTTAAGCAATGAAAAAGATGAAGCGAAGCGGCCGGTTAGTGGAAATGACCCAATTTTTGCTGATGCGCCCTCACCAATTAATCCCGCTGACGACATTTGCCGATAAATACGACTCCGCCAAATCCTCCATCAGCGAAGACCTGGCCATCATCAAAGAGGTTTTTGCCGCGGAAGGGATCGGTTATTTGCAAACGATGCCCGGCGCAGCCGGCGGAGTGCAGTACATACCGAAAGTGTCCGACGAAGCGGCGTTGGCGGAAATACAAGCGATATGCCGGCAATTGCAGCAGCCGGAGCGGATTTTGCCCGGCGGCTATTTATATATGTCCGACATACTGGGCTTGCCTTCCGTAATGAAAACGATCGGACGGATGTTCGCATCCGCTTTTGCCGACCGGGAAATCGACTGCATTATGACCGTAGAAACAAAGGGCATTGCCATCGCTTATGCCACTGCGTCTTATTTGAATGTCCCGGTGGTGATCGTGCGCAGGGACGCCAAAGTGACCGAAGGGTCCGTGGTCAGCATCAATTACGTATCGGGTTCCAGCAAACGCATTCAGACGATGTCGCTCGCCAGAAGGGCGCTTAAGGAAGAGTCGCGCGTTTTGATCGTCGATGATTTTATGCGCGCCGGCGGCACCATCCGCGGCATGATGGACATGCTGCGGGAATTCAGGGCCACCGTGCAGGGCGTAGGCGTATTTGTCGAGTCCGGGGAAGTCGATCACGAAGAGCATCTCGTGGAAGACTACGTATCCCTTGCCAAACTTGCGGAAGTCGATTTAAAATCGGCGCGCATTGAAGTTACCCCGGGCAACTTTTTTCAACGATAAAAATAAAAACAATCAAAATAAACATGAAACGGAGTCGATATCCATGTCATTAAAACCCATTTCTACCAACCGTGCGCCGGCGGCGATCGGCCCTTATTCGCAAGCGATTCAGGCAGGCGATCTGATTTTCACATCCGGGCAAATCCCGCTCGATGTGAACGGCAATTTGGTGGAAGGTGGCATCAAGGAGCAAACCCACCAGGTTTTCCGCAATTTGCAGGCCGTGCTGGCGGCGGCGGACGCAAGCCTGAACGATGTGGTCAAGGCAACCGTGTTTTTGCAGGACATGGCGCAATTTGGCGAGGTCAATGAAATTTATGCTTCCTATTTTGGCGCGCATAAGCCGGCGCGATCGACGGTGCAGGTGGCCAAGCTGCCGAAAGGCGCGTTGCTGGAAATCGAATTGGTCGCGGTAAAAAGAAAATAACGATGGTTATGACAAATGAATAAAAAATTTTAATTGTTGGCAAAAAAAAGAAGGATTTTGGTAAGATTTGTGGAATATATAACACCTACCCTGATTGTTTGGAAAAGGTGGTGACCTACTAGTGCAAATTACAGACGTCAGACTCCGCCGGGTAAACTCCGAGGGGAGAATGAAAGCCATTGCGTCCATCACCATTGACAACGAATTTGTCGTTCATGACATTCGCGTCATCGACGGAAACAATGGAATGTTTGTAGCTATGCCGAGCAAAAGAACACCGGATGGTGAATTTCGCGACATAGCGCATCCGATCTCCTCCGAGACCCGCGAGAAAATTCAAACGGCTGTTTTGGCTGAATATGACCGGGCGGCGTCGGAAGATGAAGTGGTCGAAGAAGGTGCATAATAAC
>DASVDB010000044.1 GCA_036381315.1 Bacilli bacterium
TGAAACAGAAACGAATGCCAGGATCGAATTGCCGATTGCGCAGTTCCAGTTGCCGGATGAAGAAGAAACCGCGATTTCTCCCGATTCTTTTTATAAGTATTCGAATGATTCCGGGACATACGGGGTAAAAATCAATTCAACACAACGCCTGCCATGGGAAGATCAAGATATACTTGCAGTAGAATTTGCCATTAAAAATATGGATACTGTTTCTTTGCCAGTTCTTGATATTGGTGCGAATTTCAAATTGGATGACGTTGAAATAGATTCATTGTCCACAAATTATGTTGCGCTGGATAATGTGATGGGGCTTCAACCCAATCAGGAGGCACATATAATTGCGTATACGAAAATCCCGTATACTTACAAATATGCGAAAGTTAACGTGACATTATATGAGAAAGAGAAGCAGGGAGAAAGCGTATCCGATCTTCCGGTTACCGAATACTCTCTTTCCTCAAGCAAGTTCAACCTTCCGTCCATTAAAAGCGATAAATATGTAGTAACCAATATTGGAAAGAGGGCAACAGTTACCGTTCGCGACTTCAAAATTTACGACAGCCCAACGACGCGTATCGCGTATGTTGAAGTCGGAATGGAAAACAACGAAAGCAGATTGACCGATTTGCAAAAACTGACGGCATATTTAAAAACAGACCAAAACGTCTTTTTCCCGTTGACAATTACGAAAGTGGAACAAAAAGTCAGCCCTGGCGGCAGAGCGTTAATTGGTTTGTGGACTAGAATTCCGCAGAAGTTTACGCTAGGTGAACCGCATATTGTGATTGGCCAACAAGCGGGTTCTGAAAATGATCAGGCCTATATAAAAGGGAAAGAACTTGTATTGCCTGCGGAAAATAATGCCGTAACTAATGAGCTGACAGACGTCACATTATACCCGTACACGTTGTCATTGAGCAATCTAAGAGCCGATCTCAATGGTTCGAGCGGAAAAATCACGTTTAATTACAGCCTGCAAAAAGATTTTCTCTATGAAGTAGTTCCGGAAGGACATAAATTATTGATGGAAGTATCGGACGAAAAACATAAATTCTCGCAAGAATTTGAACTGGAAAAGGATTTGAAAATAGGCGATTATTCTTCTTCCATGAGCTTTAACTACGATGATACGAATGATGCCATTAAAAGCTTCGACGGCTTTAAAATCAGTCTGTACGATTCGTTTGAAGGGCATAAACGGCTGCTTGCTTCAAGAATGATTTACAAAGCCTACGGCGGCAATTGAAATTCAAATTTTACAGTGGGGAAATACAATGAAAAATTCGGTTAAAATTTTGGTTGCAACCGTACTCTTCGGCTCCGGGCTATGGCTCGGCTCCATCATCACCTCCAACGCCGACGGGCTGATTCCCGACAATCAGCCCGGATCGGTGAACGATCCGGTTGTAACGAAAAGCTACGTCGACGAAACGGTTCAAGAGCTCGTAAAAAGCGAATTGGCCAAACGTACGCAAACCGGCGGCGATTCAAGCGAAATGACTGTTATTATGTTGCAACCGGGGCAAACGCTTTATGCAGGCGCAGGAGCGGAATTTATCGTTAGACCGGGAGGCAAGGCGGTTGCCTTCAGCACAGACGGCAACGGCATTCCGGACTTGACCAGCGGCGAGGATCTTCCCAACGGCAAACTGATCGAATTCAACCATTTGCTGATATTCCCGCGAGATGGCGGCCGCGGTATAAAGCCGGCTCCTTCGGAAAAACATAATGTTTATGTCATGGTGCGCGGCAAATACTCATGGGTTGATAAGGACGGTACGGAAATCAAGCAATAAATATCCATCTTTTGACCAATCAGAAATAAATACGCACACATTACAGAAACTTTGCAGCGTGCTGTTCCATCAAATCGCCGATACTAAAGATCGTATTCCAGTTATACAAAGGAGACGATCCAAAATGGCAAAAGGGCAGAGCGGAAGAAGAAAAATGGTGCCGGAAAGCCATCAGGCGATTGACCAATGGAAATATGAAATTGCTCAGGAATTGGGGCTTCCCGTCGGCAAACAGGCGTTGGCGGCCGTACAGGAATTCGACGCCGAGTTTGCCACGGAATTGGGCGTCATACCGGCCGGCTCGATAAGCGAGGATTATTGGGGGCATATAGCCGCCAGGGATACCGGAGCGGTCGGAGGCGCAATTACGCGCCGGCTTGTCCGGCAGGCGGAACAAGCAATATTTGGATTATAAAAGCAAACTGCACTGATAATTCGGTTTTGTTTGACAGGAAACTGCAAATACGCTACATTATAAACGAAGGTTAGTCAATGCAGCCTTTTCCAAGCGGGAAAGGTTCCTTTTTTATTTGCAAGGCATATTCATAGAATAATGAAAAGCGCGGGAGGCAAAGCGAATGACGTTACAGCATGGCAGGAGATTGTTCACCTCTGAGTCCGTTACGGAGGGACATCCCGATAAAATTTGCGACCAAATATCCGATGCGGTTTTGGACGCGTTTTTGGAACAGGACCCCCACGCCAGAGTGGCATGCGAAGTATCGGTGGCGACAGGGCTTGTATTGGTGATCGGTGAAATAACCAGCAAGGCTGAATATGTCGATATCCCCAAAATCGTCCGCGAGACGATACGAAATATTGGTTATACCCGGGCAAAATTTGGATTCGACGCAAATACGTGCGCGGTCTTGACCTCATTGAATGAACAATCGCCGGATATTGCAATAGGCGTAAATACCGCACTCGAAGCAAGAGAAGGCGCGCAGCAGGGCGAAGAAAACATCGGAGCGGGAGACCAGGGTCTGATGTTCGGATATGCCGTCAACGAAACGCCCGAACTTATGCCGCTGCCGATAGCGCTGGCGCACAGATTGGCCCGCAGACTTTCCGAAGTCCGCAAAAACGGCACGCTGCCCTATTTGCGCCCGGACGGCAAAACACAAGTGACGATTGAATACGAAAATGACAAGCCGGTTCGTGTCGACACGATTGTCGTGTCCACGCAGCATCATGAAGATGCTACCCTGGAGCAGATCACCAAAGATATGAAGGAGCATGTGATTAAACCGGTAGTTCCGGAAAACTGGCTGGACGAAAAAACAAAATACTTCATCAACCCGACAGGCCGTTTCGTTGTTGGCGGACCGCAAGGCGACGCCGGATTAACCGGCCGCAAAATCATCGTGGACACATATGGCGGCTATGCCCGCCACGGCGGCGGCGCATTTTCCGGCAAAGACCCGACCAAAGTGGACCGCTCCGCGGCCTACGCGGCAAGATATGTCGCAAAAAATATCGTCGCCGCCGGACTGGCGGATAAATGCGAAATTCAGCTCGCTTATGCGATCGGCGTGGCCCAGCCCGTTTCCATCAACGTGGATACGTTTGGCACAGGCAAAGTCAGCGACGTAAAACTTTCGGAACTTATCCGCAAACATTTTGATTTGCGTCCTGCCGGAATTATCAAAATGCTTGATTTGCGCAGACCGATCTATAAACAAACCGCGGCATACGGACATTTTGGCCGAATCGACCTGGATGTCCCGTGGGAAAAAACCGACAAAGCGGATCTGCTGAAAGCGGAAGCGTTAGGCTAATTTCACCCGCGGCGGTAAAAGTGATATATTCGCTAAGCTAATTTCTTCCACGGTGGTAAAAGGGGTATTATATAAATTGCGAAGCACGCATCGTATTTCGTTAAGGCGATAGTCTTAATGGAACGCGATGCTTTTTTATTTTTTAAGAGAGGTGATATGGATGTTGGCAAAGGAATTGGCTGCATTTATGGAGCAGCATAAACGGAGGGCGGTAGGTGAAAGATTGCGAATGCTCAAAAAAGAGCGACGTGGCGAAACCCTTTTTCTGCAAAAGGTATGGTGGCCCTTGGGAATGAAGTTTGACGGAATCGTGCCGGAATACGAATTTCGCGATTTTTACGGGAGGGTTCGATTTATTGATTTTGTGTTTTATTGGCATTGTTTTCGAATCGCGATTGAAATCGACGGATTTGACACACACGTCACAAAAATGGATCGGGAGATGTTTGCCGATTCGCTGGAACGCCAGAATAGCCTAAGCTATAACGATTTTATAATTGTGAGATTTTCATATGATCAGATTTTGCATCATCCGAATAAATGCGCGGAGTTTTTAAAAGCTTTGCTAAAAAAATTGGAAAATGGTGCGGCGTGGATGAGAGGGCTGTCAGTGAGAGAGCGGGCCGTCATCCAGTTCGCCCTGAAACAGGGGGAAAACCGCTTCATGGTGCGGGATGTGATGTCCGCAATCGGATTTGGCGAAAAAACGACACGGGCGCTTTTAAAAAAACTAATGGCCGAGGGCTGGCTGATAGGGGAAGGAAAGTCGGTGCGAATTCGTTTTTATCGGTTAAATCCGGAAATCTGGAACAAAAATCAAATCCATACTGGCGGTGGATTGTAAAGGCGGATTGTAAAACGCAGTGGGCATGGCATGGTCCGCGACGCATAACGGCAAAAGTGCTGATATAGCGCCTCCTGCGAGGCGAACCGGCCTCTATAACGGCAAAAGTGCCGATATAGCACTTTACGCAAGGCGAACTGGCGCGTATAATGGCAAAAGTGCCGATATAGCGCTTCCCGCGTGGCGATCTGGCCGCTATAACGGCAAAAGTGCCGATATAGCGCTCCCCACAGAGCGATCCTGCTTGTATATCGGCAAAAATGCCGATATAGCGCCCCATTCGGAGCAAACTGACGCCTATAACGGCAAATATGCTGATATAGCGCTTCACGCGAAGCGAGCTGGCACCTATAACGGAAAAAATGCCGTTATGGCTCTTCGTGCTAGGCTCCCAAGGAGACGCCCTGCATGGTGCCCCGCAGCGGTGCACCCGATGAGCAAACCGGCAGCAGCCAAAATTTACCGAAAAAATCAGCGTAACTTTTGCTCCCTTTCTTAAGTCTAATAGGTTGGATAACAATTCCACAGAGGAATGAGAAAAGATGGATTGGGAGAGGGAGCAGAACATGTCAGCATTCGCAAAAAGATTTCGCATGGCGGCAAAAACGGCATTGCTGTCCACGCTGGCGCTCGCGACGCTATTGGGAACCGCCGATTTGCCCGCGCAAGCTGCGAGCGCCCAACCAACGCAGCAGCCCAAAATAACTGTGAAAAGCGAACAGCCCATCACGGCTGGAGCGATTTTGCGCCAAGTCGTCTGGGAATCTGCCAGAAGCGGAAAAGCGGTGCGGACGAACGCCAACATCATTGTCGTTGATTTGCAAAACCCGTATGTACAGCTTGACGTCATGACCGGCGTAAACAATCAGTTTACGAAGCGTCAAAATGTAGAAGATATGGCTGTAGAGACACATGCTGTGGCAGGCGTAAACGGGGATTATTTCAATGTCCAGGGCGAAGGTGCGCCCATTGGACCGGAAGTGCGCTCAGGAGCGCTCTGGTCGTCGCCTTCCTTTCTTGACGGCATGTACGCATTTGCGCTTACGGCGGACCGCAAGCCGGTGATCGATAGTTTCACATTTGCGGGGAGCGTTAAAGCGGCTAACGGAGAAACATACCCGTTGGCGGGCATTAACAAAGCCGTCTACTGGACCGATCCGAACAAAACGCACAGCCATGCGAACGCCATCCAAATGTATACAAGCGCATGGGGGCAAGTTGACCGCGGCAACGACGGTGCGACCACGCCGACCGAAGTGCTGGTGCGTAACAATGTCGTCGAACAAATCGCAGACAACGGCGTCATTAACGCAAAACCGCCGCAAGACGGCTATATTTTGCGAACATCCGGCAAGGCCGCCGATTTCATACGCAACAACGTGAAGATTGGCGACAAAATCACGGTGGATTATCACTTCATTTCGAATACTACGAAAAAAGCGGCGGATCCGGCGCAATTTCAAATGATGATCGGCGGCCATACCATTTTGGTCGATCAGGGGAAACCGGCGAAATTTTCGCGGGACGTCTCAAGCCTCGGCGGGTATCGTTCCCGTACGGGCATCGGCTATTCGCGGGATGGGCGCTACGTTTACATCGTTACGGTAGATGCCGGCGGCGACAGCAAGGGCATGAGCTTGCCGGAGTTTCAGCAGTTCCTGGCGCTTGCAGGCGCGTGGAAAGCATTGAATCTGGACGGCGGCGGTTCGACGCAAATGGTGTCCCGGCCGCTCGGAGACTTTGCAGTGCAGGTTGTCAATCAACCGGAAAACGGCAGCTTGCGGAAAGTCGTCAATGGTTTGGGCGTGTACACGAAAGCGCCAAAAGGCAAGATCGCGGGACTGATCGTGGAAGGCAATAAATTGTTGTTTGTCGGGGAACGGGAGACCTATAACCTGAAGGCGTACGATCAATACTTCAATCCGCTGCGGATTGATGCCCAGAGCGTCCATTGGAGTCTGCCAGCAACACTTGGACAGCTTTCCGGCAATACCATGGTCGCCACAAAGCCCGGCGTCGGAAAACTGATTGCCAAACAGGATAATGCCCAAGCGGAATTACCGGTCGAAGTGGTAGGAAAAGAGCAAATAACCGATTTGCATTTTACGAACCCTGCCGCCATTTTTGCTCCCGGCGGCAAATATAAGCTGAATGTGGTTGCGACCACAAAAAGCGGAGCCATACGCAACGTTCCCGCGGATTTGCTGCATTGGGACATGATCGGATTTACCGGCACTGTGAATGACGGCGTTCTGACCGTGAACAGCACGGGCAAGGACGGCAGCGGCCACTTGATCGCCACATTTGACGGTTATGCGGCCATGCTGACATCGGCCATCGGTGTAGACAAGAAATTGGATGCCTTAACGTCGATCGAATCGAATGTAACAAAACAAAAGACGCCTGCGGAAATCAGCGGCGACGCGAGAGTTGTGAGCGACCTTCCGGGTACCCGCGATAACGAAATGGCCTTGTATTTTGAATATAACTTCAAAAATGGCACCGGCACAAAAGCGATATACGCCTCATATGGCGATAAAGGCATTGCGGTTGCGGGAAAACCGTTGGCCATGAAAGCCGATATTTACGGCGACAACAGCTTAAACTGGATTCGCGCGGAGGTAATCGACAAGAACGGGGCTTTGCAACGCATTGATTTTACGCGGCTCATCGACTGGTATGGGTGGAAAGAAATCGATGTGGATCTGAGCCAGTACAATCTGGCATATCCGATCACAATCAAGCGCATTTATGTTGTCAACCCGGAAGAAGGCCAGGATGAGCGCGAGCCAATCGGCGCCATCGCGATCAAAAATATCCGTTTCCAATACGTCAGCGAAGCGCCGCAATCGCCGAAAGTCAGCGTCAAGATGGCGGTTAACCGCAAGTCAATCACCGTGAACGGACAAAATCGCGAATTGGATCAGGCGCCGGTTATTGTGAACGGCAGCACGATGATTCCCGTCCGCTTTTTCATCGACGCGATGGGCGGCGAGGTGCAATGGACCCCTGCAGACAAGCAAGTGAAAATCATTCGGGATCACCACCTGATTCAAATGTGGATCGGGCAGGAGGACTTGATCATTGACGGCAAACGGGTGACTGCGGATGCGCCGCCCAGAGTGATGAACGGCCGATCAATGCTCCCGCTGCGTCTCATTTCCGAAAGCCTTGGCTGGAAAGTGGGATGGGATAACGCGACCAAGTCTGTTACACTGGAATAAGCGTCGTTTAAAAATAGTTCATCTCGTTTTCGTCAAAATATGTTACTATATTGCTAGATGACCGGTTTGCGATAAAATAGAGGTGCGGGCGCGTATGGAATTGCACGCGGATGCTTTTGACAGGATTATCAAAAATGCTGTAAATGTTTTGAATGACAGTAAATATCAAATTTTTGAAATCTCCGAGCATGCACGGACAGAGCGCGACACGCTGGATAACGAATTGCGTTTGGTAATGGAAGAGTTATCCAAAACGATCGATCTTGTCGACGAACTGGAACGCAAATTCAAGCTTGCCCGCATCCGTTTATCCGAAGTAAGCAAAGATTTTTACCGTTTCAAGGAGGAGGATATCAGAAACGCTTACGAATTCGCGACCAGTTTGCAGTTGGATGTCTCCATCCAGCGCGAAAAAGAAAATCATTTGAAATCAAGGCGGGATGATTTGCAGAAGCGGATTAAAGCGGTTGAAAAAACAATCGAGCGGGCTGAAACGATCGGTTCGCAACTCAATGTGGTAATGGAATACTTGTCCGGCGATTTAAATCAGGTAACCCGCATTTTGGAGTCGGCAAAGAACAGACAATTGCTCGGATTGAAAATCATTTTGGCGCAAGAAGAAGAGCGCAGGCGTATTGCCCGGGAAATACATGACGGGGTGGCCCAATCTTTGGCAAATGTCGTGTTGCGTTCGGAAATTGTCGAACGGATGCTTGGCAAGCATGATTATGCCGCCATCAAAGACGAAGTGGCTGATTTGAAAGGGCAAGTCCGCAACAGTTTGGAAGATATCCGTAAAATCATTTTCAATTTAAGGCCAATGGCTTTGGACGATCTTGGCCTTATCCCTACCTTGCGCAAATTCACACATGATTTCGAGGATAAAACGAAAATCCGCACGTCGTTCGAACTGATCGGCAAAGAAATGCGATTGCCGTCGGCAATGGAGGTGGCGATTTTCCGGCTGGTGCAAGAAGCGTTTAACAACGTTGTCAAGCATGCCAATGCTTCCTTTGTAAGCCTGGAGCTGACCATGCAGACGCAAATGGTCAAAATTGTCATTTCCGATAACGGCGTCGGATTCAATGTCGGTTCGGTGCAGGCGCAAAATGACGGTTCGCATTTCGGCCTTATCGGCATGAAGGAGCGGATCGAACTTCTGGAAGGGAGGTTTGAAATTACATCGGTGATCAAAGAAGGTACAACCATATCCATGTTGATTCCGATCAGTGAACAATAAGTCATCATGTACAAGCAAAAAAGTTTGAAAGGGGCAGGATGATGTTGAAAGAAGAGCAAAGAAACGAAAAAGTCAAATTGTTGATAGTGGACGACCATCAGCTCTTTCGCGAAGGCCTGAAACGAATTTTGAACATGGAAAACGACATGGAAGTGATCGGCGAATGCAGCGACGGACTGCAGGCAATCGAAGCGTGCAACTCCTTGCAACCCGATGTCGTGCTGATGGATATCAACATGCCCGTGGAAAATGGCGTGGCGGCGACCGAACATCTTCGCGAAATTTTTCCGGCGGTCAAAATATTGATTCTTTCGTTGCATGACGATGAAAGTTACGTGTTTGAAACGTTGCGGAAAGGCGCTTCCGGTTACTTGCTCAAAGATATGGAAGCGGAATCGTTGATCAACGCCATTCGTTCCGTTGTGGCCGGATATGCGTTTATCCATCCGAAGGTAACCGGCAAATTGATCAACCAATTGCGCAGAATGACCTACCTGCAAGAAAGCGGAGTGCTCGGAAAAGACTCCAAGGCAATGGAAGCCGGCGTCAAATACGTGCAAACGGATGACAGCCCGCTCACGCGCAGGGAAGCGGACGTTTTGCGGCTCATGGCGGAAGGCAAAAGCAACAAGGCGATCGGCGATTACCTGTTCATCAGCGAGAAAACGGTCAAAAACCATGTCAGCAGCATCCTGCAAAAAATGGAAGTCGATGACCGCACGCAAGCCGTCATTCAATCGATCAAAAATGGCTGGGTGACGCTTTAACCGGAAAACCGGATTACATAACGGGATATCTGACGGATGGAACCAGCGGTTTCCATGCGGCATATACTGCCTGTAAAGGGAGGTAGGCCGCAATGACCGAAAGTTTTTTCGCGATTATGGCTGCTTATGTCATAAGCGCCGTATGGGTCCATCGCAGATTTAGCCGGTCGCTTGCACTCGGGGAAAAGGCTCGTCACTATGTATTGGTAACGAAGAACAACCAATCGCAAATCGAATGGATAATCCGGTCGCTGCTTTTTTATTCCTGGCTTAGGGGCGTATGGATTAAAATCACGATTCTGGATCAGTGTTCTTCCGACGATACGATGCGCATTGTCAATCGCCTCGCGGCCTGCAGATATATGCCTGTAAAGATCGTCGAATCCGGATCGTCCATCGATGCTTGCTTGCATTCATCCGAATATTCGGCGGAAGAAGTCATCCTCGTTGAACTGAACAAGCGCGAGGATTTGAAGAAGTTGCCTTTGTTGCAATAGTTTCTTGCGATTTAAAGAAAGGAATTCTGTTCAGGATGAAAGCAACATTATATGCGCTGCCGCACGCGGAACATGCGGCTTGGCACATCTCGCTTGATTTTGCCGTAGATTGCCGGTACCGATTTGCGCGGCAGCATGCCGCGGAGATGCTTGTCCTTTCGCCGTCCCTTCCGTTCGGGCATGCTCTTTTACTGAAGCGGGCACTGCAGGCCAAATCGGCGCATTTGCCGCCCGACGGCAAACTTTTGCGCAAATTGCAGCGCTATTTGCGGCGGTGCGGTTTGGCCGATATCGCCGCGGCGGCCTCCGTGCGCATTGTCGGCAAAGACGAGTGGCTTGGGCAGGCGGCAAGCTTGCCAATCGTCGCGGGCGAACCGCCGGATGAGATGATTGTGCAGCAATTGACAGCGGCGATGAGCGGAAGGTCGCTCTTGCCGGAAGAAATCATCGCGATATTGGAATATATGGGGCATAAGCAAGCAGCTGGCCGTTGGAAATCCTACGTGCAAGCTGCTTATTGTTTGTCTGCGGTTGATTTCAAAGCGGCGGTGGAACCGGTCCGAATAAGCGGCAAGCGTTTGTTCGGCGCCTTCGGGCAGCGCCCCCAATGCCGCTGCTGCCGCTGCGGCGGGCAAGGCAAGGCTTTGCGCTGGACGGACTGCGCCGCTTGCGGGCAAGCTTGCCCATACTGCGAGGCTTGCCTGATGCTGGGCAGAGCACGGTTATGTACGCCGCTGGTTGCAGGCTTGCCCGGTTGGCGGAATGCCGACACTGCGCCGTTGCCGTGGACGGAGCTGACGCCTGGGCGAATTGCCGTCGCGGCGGAGCCGTTGACCGATTATGCGATCCAATACTATCAAAACAGATGGAAAGAGATGCTGAGCGGAGCGCAATTAACGGCGTCCATGCTTGCTTTGCAGTACATAACCGCCCCGCAAAGAGCCAGGTTACCGCGTGCCGGCGCCAAAGGTCCGGCCAACCGGTTGCGGCGGTTTCTCCTGTGGGCGGTTACCGGAGCGGGCAAGACGGAGATGCTGTTTCCGCTCATTGACCACGCGCTCGTTTCCGGCAAAACCGCGGCGATTGCCACGCCGCGCCGGGATGTGGTGCTGGAGCTTGCGCCCAGGCTGCAAAAAGCTTTTCCCGCGGCCCATGTTGTTGCCTTGTATGGAGGCGGCAATAGCGCCTGGGAGAGCGGAGAGATCACGGTCACAACGACGCACCAGCTGCTGCGGTTTGCAGCCGCGTTTGACTTGGTCATCGTCGATGAAGTCGACGCGTATCCTTTTCACAACAACCCGATGCTGGAATATGCCGTGGCCAAAGCGTGCCGCCCGGGCGGGGCATTTGTGTTTGTTTCGGCTACGCCGCCGCGGCGTCTGCGCAAAGACGCGCAGCGCGGCAAAATCGGGCAGGCCATCTTGCCCGCCCGCTATCACCGGCAGCCCTTGCCCGTTCCCCGGCGGGTACGCTGCCCTTCGGTGGACAAGCTTTTAACCCGCCATACCGTTTTTGGCGGCGTGCGGGCGTTGCCGAAAGCGTTGGCCCGGCGGATCGGCTTTTCGCTTGCGCGCGGCGCGAGCGTATTTCTGTTTGTGCCGTATATCCGCCAGGTGGAGCCGATTGCCGCGCGATTGCGCGTTGCTTTTCCCGCGGCGACCGTTGCCGGGACGAGTTCGGAGGATGCGGAGCGCGAGCAAAAAGTATTGAATTTTCGCCGCGGGATCATCAATATTCTGGTCACGACCACCATTCTGGAGCGGGGGGTGACGATTCCGCGAGCGGATGTGCTGGTTCTGGACGCGCATTCACCGCTATTTGACGATGCGGCGTTGATTCAGATGTCCGGGCGGGCAGGCAGAGCAAGCGATGACCCGAACGGGAACGTCACGTTCGCCGCGCCTGAAAATACGCTGTCGCAGCAAAGGGCCATTCGGCATATTCGCAAAATGAACCGTTTGGCCTGGCGTCAAGGTCTTGTCGACCCGCCGCGGTAAAAAATTTTGGATGAATCGGGGTGGTTGGGGATGTCGTTTTTATTTACCGAGTCGGGAATGTTGAAATGGCTTGGAAAGCTTACTGCCGCGGCAAAGGCGCTTTTCCCCCGAGAATCGCAGCTTTGCCTTGCCTGCGCCAAACGCAAGCGTTCAACCGTGGCGGGCGGCCTTGCTTTATGTCTGGATTGCTGCCGCCAAATTCCGTGGATTCGCGAAGTTGTCTGCCCAACGTGCGGCAGGGGAGTCGAATGCCCCGACTGCCGCCGCACAACCTGTTCGCATTACATCATAAGCCGCAGCGCCGTACACTATAACGCTTTGATGAAAGAATGGCTGGCCAGGTATAAATATCGCGGGCATGAGCGGTTGGGACAAGTTATTGGCGGCATGATGGCGCACGCTATGCGGCTTTTGACGGAGGATCCCGCTTTTGTGCGCGGCCGGTTCACCGTGCTGGTTTTCGTTCCTGTAAGCGAAAGCCGGCTGGAAATGCGCGGGTTCAACCAATCCCGGCAGTTGGCTGAACAACTTGCCGCGCGCTTTTCGCTGCCTGTTTTCGCTTTGCTTGAGCGCGTCAAAGATACGGAGAAACAAAGCATGAAAACGCGCGCGGGGCGTTTTAAAAACCTGCGCGGCGCGTTTTCGCTGAACAGGCAAGAGGCGGATCGGCTGCGCAGCGCGGCGTCTACGCAACCACCCGGGCCGATCAATGTGATCATCGTCGACGATGTGTATACGACCGGCAGCACCATGCAGCGCTGCGCCCAGGCGGTCAGG
>DASVDB010000045.1 GCA_036381315.1 Bacilli bacterium
AAATCCTCGCGATATCATCATTCGTCCGATTATCACAGAGCGCACCAGCGATTTGATGTCCAACAAGACATACGCGTTTGAAGTGGACAAAAGGGCGAACAAGACGGAAATCAAACATGCGGTCGAACAAATTTTCAAAGTGAAAGTCGTCAACGTCAACACTTTGATTATGGCGAGAAAGCCGAAATCGTACGGCCGCTACAAAGGCTATTCGAAAGAATGGAAAAAAGCGTTTGTGACGTTGAGCAAAGACAGCAAACCGCTGGAATACTTTGAATCGGTATAACATTCATTTTGCAATGTAAGGAGGGGTACGAAGTGCCAATCAAGAAATACAAACCGACATCCCCGTCGCGCAGGCAGATGACGTCGTCCACGTTTGAAGAAATCACGACGGATAGGCCGGAAAAATCGCTGCTGGCTCCGCTCAACAAACGGGCAGGCCGCAACAATCAAGGGAAGATTACGGTTCGCCACCAGGGCGGCGGACATAAACGCAAATATCGGATTATCGATTTTAAACGCACAAAAGATGGCATTCCGGGCCGCGTTGCCACAATTGAGTATGATCCGAACCGCACGGCCAACATTGCACTGATCCATTACGCGGATGGTGAAAAAAGATACATCATCGCGCCAAAAGGATTGAAAGTCGGCGATGTGATTGAATCGGGCGCAAACGCCGATATCAAAACCGGCAATGCGCTGCCGCTGGAAAACATTCCCGTCGGCACCCTGATCCACAATATCGAATTGAAACCGGGCAAAGGCGCGCAATTGGTTCGCGCAGCCGGCACAGAAGCGCAGCTGCTTGGTAAAGAAGGGCAATATGTCACGATCCGTCTCTCCTCCGGCGAAGTGCGCAAGATATTGAAAACGTGCCGCGCGACCGTCGGGTCTGTCGGAAACGAAGATCATGAGTTAATCAACATCGGCAAAGCGGGCCGCAATCGTTGGCTGGGCAAGCGCCCCGTTGTCCGCGGCGTTGTCATGAACCCTGTTGATCACCCGCACGGCGGTGGTGAAGGCAAGGCGCCGATCGGCCGCAAATCGCCGATGTCGCCATGGGGGAAACCGACACTTGGCTACAAAACGCGCAAAAAGAAAAAAGCTTCCGGGAAATACATTGTTCGCGCCCGCTCATAATGACGCGGCTCGAACTTTTCGCGAGATCGCTAGAAGGGAGGACTATGGATGGGACGCAGCCTGAAAAAAGGGCCGTTTGTTGATGCTTACCTGATGAAGAAAGTGGAAGAAATGAACAAAGGGAAAAAAGCCGTGATCAAGACGTGGTCGCGCCGCTCGACGATATTCCCGCAGTTTGTCGGCCACACGTTTGCCGTCTATGACGGACGCAAGCACGTGCCGGTATATGTTACGGAAGACATGGTCGGACATAAATTGGGTGAATTCGCGCCGACCCGCACGTACAAAGGGCATACGGATGAGGATCGGAAAACGGGCAAGAGATAATTACCGTCTTTGAGAGGAGGTACATTCCGTGAAAGCCAAAGCAGTAGCTAGACATGTTCGGATAGCTCCCCGCAAGGCGAGACTGGTCGTGGACCTGATTCGCGGCAAGGACGTCGGCGAAGCAATCGCAATTTTACGCCACACGCCGAAAGCTGCTTCTCCGATTCTGGAGAAATTGCTGAACTCCGCGATCGCCAATGCCGAGCATAACTATTCGATGAATCCGAACGATTTGAAAATATCGGAAATTTATGTGGATGGCGGCCCGATCATGAAACGGTTTCAACCGCATGCGCAAGGGCGGGCGTTCCGCATTAACAAACGAACGAGCCACATTACGTTAGTGGTATCTGAAAAATAAGGAGGGAAACCGTGTGGGTCAAAAGGTAAATCCGGTGGGCTTGAGAATCGGCATCATCCGCGATTGGGAGTCCAAATGGTACGCAGGCAAAGATTACGGGCAGCTTTTGCTCGAAGACGTCAAAATCCGTGAATATTTGAAAAACAAATTAAAGGACGCGTCCGTTTCCCATATCGATATCGAACGTGCGGCCAACCGCGTGAATGTAACGATTCACACTGCGAAGCCGGGAATGGTTATCGGCAAAGGCGGCACGGAAGTGGAAAACATTCGCGTTCATTTGGCGAATCTGACAAATAAAAAAGTTCATATCAATATCTCGGAAATTAAAAATCCTGAATTGGACGCTGTTTTGGTGGCTGAAAGCATCGCGCAGCAACTGGAACGCCGCATTTCATTCCGGAGGGCGATGAAACAGGCGATCCAGCGTACGATGCGCGCGGGAGCGAAAGGCATTAAAGCGGCGGTAAGCGGCCGGCTTGGCGGAGCGGAAATTGCCCGCAGCGAAGGTTACAGCGAAGGAACGGTACCGTTGCATACGCTTCGCGCCGATATTGATTATGGCACAGCGGAAGCACATACAACCTACGGACGAATCGGCGTGAAAGTTTGGATTTACCGTGGTGAAGTTCTTCCGTCCAAAAAGAAAGCCAGCGAGGAAGGAGGACAATAATCATGTTGATGCCTAAACGCGTAAAGCATCGCAAAGAACAACGCGGCACCATGAAAGGGCGCGCCAAAGGCGGCACGGAAATTGCATTTGGCGATTATGGCCTGCAGGCGATCGAACCGGCCTGGATTACCAACCGGCAAATCGAAGCTGCCCGTATCGCGATGACTCGCTACACAAAACGTGGCGGCAAGGTATGGATCAAAATTTTTCCTTCCAAACCGGTAACGCAAAAGCCTCTTGAAGTTCGTATGGGCAGCGGGAAAGGCAACGTGGAAAAGTGGGTTGCCGTTGTCAAACCGGGAAAGATCCTGTTTGAGATGAACGGAGTATCGGAAGAAGTCGCTCGTGAAGCGATGCGTCTTGCCGCACACAAGCTGCCGATCAAGACAAAATTCGTAAAACGGGAAGAATTGGGTGGTGAAGCGAATGAAAGCTGATGAATTGCGCAACTTGACCACTGCTGAGATCGAACAGAAGCTTGCGGAGTTGAAAGAAGAGCTGTTCAACTTGCGTTTTCAACTGGCTACAGGCCAACTTGACAACCCGACGAAAATTCGCGAGGTGCGGAAAAGCATCGCGCGCGCCAAAACCGTGCTGCGTGAGCGGGAACTGGGCATCAACCAGCCGACCGGTTCCTGAAGGAACATGCATAAACGCGCCAATAGGGAGGAGGCAATACGATGAGCGAACGCAATTTGCGCAGAGAGCAAATCGGCAAAGTGGTTAGCGACAAGATGGATAAAACGATCGTGGTGGCTGTCGAAACGTACGAAAAGCACAGCCTGTACCACAAACGCATCAAATATACGAAGAAATTCAAAGCGCACGATGAAAATAACGAAGCAAAGATCGGCGATACCGTACGCATTATGGAAACTCGCCCGCTGTCCAAAGACAAGCGGTGGAGATTAGTGGAGATCGTCGAGAAAGCCGTTATTGTGTGACCACCATTATTCCCTGAGAAAAAGGAGGGACAACGATGATTCAGCCATTTACGCGTCTGAAAGCTGCCGACAACTCCGGCGCCAAAGAATTGATGTGCATTCGCGTGCTGGGCGGCACGGGAAGACGAATCGGGCACATCGGCGATATGATTGTATGCACCGTTAAACAAGCAACGCCAGGCGGCGTTGTCAAAAAAGGCGATGTTGTGAGGGCTGTTATTGTGCGCACGAAACGCAGCACGCGCAGAAAAGACGGTTCCTACATCACATTTGACGAGAACGCCGCGGTCATTGTCAAAGAAGACAAGAGCCCGCGGGGAACGCGGATTTTTGGTCCGGTAGCCCGGGAATTGCGCGAACGCGACTTTATGAAGATCATTTCGCTTGCGCCGGAAGTTATCTGATCGAACGCCTTTTGGTAAAGAGAACCGGAATGAAATGCCACTTAGGAGGTGGAACACACTATGCCGAGATTGAAGAAACAGCTTTTACCCCATCACCATAACCTGCATGTCAAAAAGGACGACACCGTGATTGTCATTACGGGCAAAGACAAAGGGAAAAAAGGCCGGGTAATCGCGGCATACCCGCGTGAAAATCGGGTGTTGGTCGAAGGCGTGAACATGGTGAAAAAACATGCCAGACCGTCCCAACAAAATCCGCAAGGCGGAATTTTGACACAGGAAGCTCCGATCCACGCATCCAATGTTATGCTGATTGATCCGAAAAGCGGAAAACCGACGCGCGTCGGGTATAAAATTTTGGAAAATGGCGAGAAAGTCAGAATCGCAAAGCGATCGGGAGAAGTCATCGATTGACGGTGAAGCGAGGAAAGGAGGCAAATACACGTGGCAGCCAGATTGAAAGAACGCTATCTAAATGAAGTAATTCCTGCGTTGATGCAAAAATTCGGATATACATCCGTCATGCAGGTACCGCGAGTGGAAAAAGTCGTAATCAACATGGGCGTGGGCGACGCCGTGCAAAACTCGAAAGTTTTGGATGCGGCCGTAGGAGAATTGCAAACCATCTCCGGCCAAAAGCCCGTCGTCACAAGAGCGAAAAAATCCATTGCCGGCTTCAAAGTTCGCGAAGGCATGGCAATCGGAACGAAAGTAACATTGCGCGGCGACCGGATGTTTTATTTTCTGGACAAACTGTTTAACGTTGCATTGCCGCGCGTACGCGACTTCCATGGCGTGTCGAACAAAGCGTTCGACGGAAGAGGCAATTATACGCTCGGATTGAAAGAACAATTGATCTTTCCGGAAATTGAGTACGATAAAGTGGATAAGGTTCGCGGCATGGATGTTGTGATCGTTACGACCGCGAAAACGGATGAAGAGGCGCGTGAATTGTTAGCACAACTGGGAATGCCGTTTGCGCGATAATCGCAAACAGGCTAGCCCGATTTCTTGGAGGTGTAAAACGGGTGGCTAAAACCTCAATGAAAGTCAAGCAGCAACGCAAACCGAAGTTTGCGGTCCGCGCATATACCCGCTGCGAGCGGTGCGGACGTCCTCATGCAGTGCTGCGCAAATTTAAAATTTGCCGTATTTGCTTCCGCGAATTGGCATATAAGGGCCAGATACCTGGCGTTCGGAAAGCAAGCTGGTAAAAACCCCATTCAAGGGAAGGAGGTTCGCGATATGGTCATGTCAGATCCGATAGCAGATATGCTGACACGCATACGCAATGCAAATATGGTGCGTCATGAAGCGGTTGAAATGCCCGCGTCGAAAATCAAAAAAGAAATCGCCGATATTTTGAAACGGGAAGGTTTCATTCGCGATGCCGAATATATCGAAGACAACAAGCAGGGGATCATCCGCATTTTCCTGAAGTATGGTCCCAACAACGAGCGGGTTATCACCGGTCTGAAAAGAATCAGCAAGCCGGGACTTCGCGTATATACAAAATCAACGGAAGTTCCTCGCGTTTTGGGCGGGCTGGGGATCGCCATCATCTCCACATCCAAAGGAGTAATGACAGATAAGGAAGCGCGCCAGGCCAAAGCCGGCGGCGAGGTCATTTGCTACGTTTGGTAATTGGGCAGACGAACTGATTGAAGCGAACGAAAGATGGAGGTGTAACTATGTCTCGTATTGGTCGAAAACCGATCGCCATACCTGACGGTGTTAACGTAACGATCGATCAATTGAAAATAACGGTCAAAGGTCCGAAAGGCACCCTGACGCGTGAATTTCATAAAGATATGAAAGTTGCCGTGGAAGATAAGGTGATCAAGGTGGAACGCCCTTCCGACAACAAATTGCACCGCTCCCTGCACGGGACGACGCGCACCGTGATTGCCAACATGATTGCGGGTGTCACGGAAGGCTTTTCCAAGAGCCTGGAGCTTGTCGGCGTAGGATACCGCGCCAACAAATCCGGCAACAAAGTTGTATTGAACGTCGGATATTCGCATCCGGTCGAAATTGAACCGAAAAACGGAATCGAGTTCGAAGTTCCCGCCGCCAACAAAATTATCGTAAAAGGCATCGATAAGGAACAGGTCGGCGAAATTGCAGCCAAAATTCGTTCCGTACGCGAACCGGAACCGTACAAGGGCAAAGGCATCAAATACGAAAATGAACGGATCATCCGCAAGGAAGGCAAAGCCGGGAAGAAAAAATAACGGGATGTTAGAAAGGAGTGAACGTCCTCATGATTGCAAAAGGCGACAAAAACAAAGCGCGTCTGAAGAGACATCTGCGCGTCCGCAAGAAAATCAGCGGCACTGTGGAACGTCCCAGACTGAGCGTATTTCGCTCCGGAAAGCATGTGTACGCGCAGATCATCGACGATTCCAAAGGCGTTACGCTCGCAGCCGCTTCCACGCTGGATAAAGAACTGAAAAACGACATCAGTAACGGCGGTAACGTCGAGGCGGCCCGCAAAGTCGGCGAACTGATAGCGAAAAGAGCAAAAGAAAAAGGCATCGTAAAAGTGGTCTTCGACCGCGGCGGATATTTGTATCACGGCCGGGTTCAAGCGCTTGCGGATGCTGCCCGCGAAGGCGGACTTGATTTCTAATCCATCTAACAAGGAGGTTAGCGAACTTGCGTGTAGATCCGAATACGCTTGAATTAACAGAAAAAGTTGTCAATATTAATCGCGTTGCCAAAGTTGTCAAAGGCGGACGCCGCTTCAGCTTCAGCGCGCTGGTTGTCGTCGGGGACGGCAAAGGCTGGGTAGGCGCAGGCATCGGCAAAGCGTCCGAAGTGCCCGATGCGATTCGCAAAGGCATCGAAGATGCGAAAAAGCATCTCGTTTACGTACCGCTGGTCGGAACAACCATTCCGCACGAAGTGATCGGTCGGTTTGGCGCCGGCAAAGTACTCTTGAAACCGGCATCGGAAGGTACCGGCGTGATTGCCGGCGGCCCTGTACGCGCCGTGCTTGAGCTGGCGGGAGTTGGCGACATCCTGACAAAATCGCTGGGATCCTCAAATGCGATCAACATGGTGAATGCAACGCTGGAAGGCATTTCCCGGATGAAAAAAGCGGAAGATGTAGCCAAGCTGCGCGGAAAAACCGTAGAAGAACTGTTAGGATAAGGAGGGGAAATGATGGCAAAGAAACTGCAGGTGACCCTCACGAGAAGCTTGATCGGGCGGCCGGAAACGCAACGCGTAACGGTGAGGACATTGGGGCTTCGCAAAATTCGGCAAACCGTTGTCCATCAAGACAGCCCCGCAATCCGGGGGATGATCGATCAAGTCAGTCATTTGGTAGAAGTCAAAGAGATCGAAGCATAAATGTCCACAAAATAACGGCATCAATTCAATTAAGGAGGTGCAACGATGAAACTGCATGAACTTTCACCGGCTCCAGGTTCGCGGCATGCGAAAAAGCGTATCGGCAGAGGGATTGGAAGCGGTACGGGGAAGACCGCAGGAAAAGGGAATAAAGGCCAAAATGCCCGTTCCGGCGGAGGCGTCCGCCCTGGATTCGAAGGCGGACAAAACCCGCTGTATCGTCGTTTGCCAAAACGCGGATTTACAAACATTCACCGTAAAGAGTATGCTGTAGTTAACTTGCAGCAATTAAACAGATTTGCCGCAGATACGGAAGTAACACCGGAATTGCTTCTTGAATCGGGAGTTGTAAAAAATCCGAAAGACGGCATCAAGATATTAGGCAATGGTGAACTGAATGTGAAATTGACGGTAAAGGCTAACAAGTTCTCCCAATCTGCCGCGGAAAAAATCGAAGCTGCCGGCGGAAAAACTGAGGTGATCTAATGTTTCAAACGATCTCCAATATCTTTAAAGTAGAGGACCTGCGCAAAAAGATTCTGTTTACATTGGGCATCCTGATTGTATACAGACTTGGCGCTTTTATCCCGGTCCCCAATATCGATACGGAGTTTTTGAAAAACTACGATCAATCACAAACTAACGATATTTTCGGCATGTTAAACACCTTTACGGGAGGCGCGTTGTTCAACTTTTCCGTCTTTGCGATGGGGATCATGCCCTACATCACAGCCTCGATTATCGTGCAATTGCTGGAAATGGACGTTGTTCCGAAGTTCGCGCAGTGGATGAAAGAAGGGGAAATGGGCCGCCGCAAATTGGCGCAGGTTACCCGGTATGGAACGGTTATTTTGGGTCTGATCCAGGCATACGGTTTGGCCATCGGTTTCAACCGCATGTACAGCTATAAAATGGTCATTGATCCAAACGTCGCGACATACACGCTGATCGCGCTTGTGCTCACTGCCGGAACCGCGTTATTGATGTGGCTTGGCGAACAAATCACCGAAAGCGGCATCGGCAATGGCATTTCAATTTTGATTTTTGCCGGGATTATCGCCCGGTTTCCGACGGATATCTCGCTCATTTACCGGACGGAGTTCGGCCCCGAAGCGACCGGCAATATGTTTCTCAGCATTTTGAAAATGGTTGTAATCGTCATTGCCGTTCTTGCCATCGTTGCCGGATGTATCTATGTGCAGCAAGGCGTCCGCAAAATCCCCGTGCAATACGCGAAAAGAATTGTCGGACGGAAAATGTACGGCGGGCAATCGACGCATATTCCGCTGAAAGTAAACGCGGCGGGCGTGATTCCGGTTATCTTTGCCATTTCGCTGATTGCCTTCCCGACGACGCTTGCGAGCTTTTGGCAGGGGAAACCGATCGCCAACTGGATTATCGACAATCTGTATTACGACAAACCACTCGGGATGGTATTATATGTGCTGTTGATCATCGGATTTACGTATTTTTATACATTCGTACAAATTAATCCGGTGCAGATGGCCGACCAGATGAAGAAAAACGGCGGTTATATTCCGGGCATTCGTCCCGGCAAGACGACGCAGATTTATTTGATCCGGATCATGAACCGCATTACGCTGACGGGCTCCATCTTTTTGGCTGCCGTATCCATTTTGCCGATATTCTTTGTGAAGCTGGCCGGACTGCCGAGTGCCATTCAAATTGGCGGAACATCGTTATTGATTGTGACCGGCGTTGCGTTGGATACAATGAAACAGGTGGAAAGCCAATTGATCAAACGCCATTACAAAGGGTTTATCAATAAATAAGAAAGCGTTCATAGTGGGAGGAAAAACGATTGAATATCATTTTCATGGGACCTCCCGGGGCCGGTAAAGGGACCCAGGCGGAAGAAATCGTCAATGAATTCCATATTCCGCATATTTCCACCGGCGACGCGTTTCGACTTGCGATGAAGCAGGGAACGCCGCTTGGGCTGAAAGCAAAAGAATATGTCGATCAAGGGCTGCTTGTTCCGGATGACGTTACCATCGGCATCGTGCAGGCAAGGCTTAAGCAGGAGGATTGCCGCGAAGGCTTTTTGCTGGACGGTTTTCCCCGCACGATCTCGCAGGCGGAAGCACTTGACGAGCTTTTGCAGGCACAGGCCGGCCGAATCGATCACGTCATCAATTTGGTAGTCGACCGGAAGCTGCTTTTGGATCGGCTGACGGGAAGAAGAATTTGCCGCTCTTGCGGCGCAACTTATCACGTGCTGTTTAACCCGCCAAAACAAAAAGGCGTTTGCGACAAGTGCGGAGGAGAGTTGTACCAGCGCTCCGACGATACGGCGGAGAAAGTCGGCACGCGACTTGATGAATATGTGAATAAAACCGCGCCGTTGCTTGATTATTACAAGCGCAAAGGTCTTCTTCGCGAAATAGATGGAGAAGCCGATATTCAAACGGTAACATCGGACATATTCAAAATATTGCGAGGTCTGGCTTCATGATTATCATTAAATCAGAAGCTGAACTCGCTCTAATGCGCGAAGCCGGCCGGATTACGGCAAACACGCTGAAAGTGCTCGAAAAGGCAATACGCCCCGGCATTTCGACATTGGAGCTGGACCGAATTGCGGAAGAATATATTCGCAGTCAACAAGCTGAGCCTTCTTTTAAAGGCTATCACGGTTTCCCTGCAAGCATATGCGCTTCAGTCAACGAACAATTGGTGCACGGTTTTCCGGGGGAACGCAAACTGGTCGAGGGAGACATTATCACAATCGATGTCGGCGCCAAATATCAAGGCTTCCATAGCGATTCCGCATGGACCTTTCCGGTCGGCGCCATTTCCGACGAAGCGCGGCGGTTGCTGGAAGTGACGGAACGCGCACTCTACGCGGGCCTTGCTTTGGCAAAGCCGAATGTGCGCCTGTACACGATTTCCCATGCCATTCAAACCGTTATTGAAGAGGCTGGCTTTTCCGTAGTGCGGGAATATGTTGGGCACGGTGTCGGCAGAGAACTTCACGAGGAGCCGCAAATTCCCAACTACGGCATACCCGGCCGCGGGCCACGGCTGAAACCCGGCATGGTACTGGCGATCGAACCGATGGTGAACGCCGGCGAGCGTTATGTCGAGACCCTTGATGACAACTGGACAGTTGTGACCAGAGACAAATCCTTATGCGCCCATTTCGAGCATACGATCGCCATCACCGAAGATGGCTTTGAAATTTTCACAAAATCCGAATTGTAGGTGGCGGAGTGTGGAAGAAAAAAAGCCGCAAATCGGACAATTTGTCCAAACCATTCGTGGCAGGGATAGCGGCAAGATTGCCGTTATCATAGGCATTATCGACAACCGCTACGTTTTGCTGGCCGATGGCGACAAGCGCAAATTTGACCAGCCCAAAAAGAAAAACATTTTGCACATTCGGCTGTATGATCAAATCAGCGAGGAAGTAGTCGCCAGCCTGCAGGAAAGCGGGCGTGTCACGAATGGCAAGCTGCGTTTTGCGCTGGGCAAGTTTCGCGAAAGTTTGCAGACTGAAGCATATGAGAAAGGAGATTGACCGTGGCCAAGGAAGATGTCATTGAAGTGGAAGGCACCGTCATTGAACCGTTGCCGAACGCGATGTTTAAAGTCGAACTGGAGAATGGCCATCAGATACTTGCTCACGTTTCGGGCAAATTGCGGATGCATTTCATCCGGATTTTGACTGGGGATAAAGTCGTCATCCAGTTATCACCTTACGATTTGACAAGAGGTCGGATCACATATCGAAAGTGAGAATCCCTGCCTGTCGGCACTTGCAATAGGGATTAAAGGAGGTAATAGCCATGAAGGTAAGACCGTCGGTGAAACCGATTTGCGAAAAATGCAAAGTCATTCGCCGCAAGGGAATCGTTATGGTGATTTGTGAGAATCCGAAGCATAAACAAAAACAAGGCTAAAGAAGGGAGGGCCCGGAATTTATGGCTCGTATAGCTGGTATTGATTTGCCCCGCGACAAACGTGTAGAAGTTGCGCTGACGTATATTTTCGGCATCGGCATCTCTACCTCGCGGAAAATTCTTAAAATGACGAACGTCAATCCGGATACTCGCGTTCGTGATTTGACGGAAGATGAAGTAAGCCGCTTGCGTGAAGCAATCGACAAAAACGTCAAAGTGGAAGGCGATCTTCGCCGCGAAGTTGCTTTGAATATCAAAAGACTCGTGGAAATCGGCTGCTATCGCGGTGTACGCCATCGCAAGGGATTGCCTGTTCGCGGACAACGGACAAAAACAAACGCGCGCACGCGCAAAGGCCCGCGCCGCACTGTGGCAAACAAGAAGAAATAAAGGAGGGATTCGCTAAATGGCAAAGCCGGCTAAAAAACAAGTTCGTACAAAACGGCGCGATCGGAAAAATATTGATTCCGGAGTGGCGCATATTCGTTCCACATTCAATAACACCATCGTGACGATTACCGACCCGCATGGAAATGCAATTTCCTGGGCGAGCGCCGGAAATCTCGGATTCAAAGGTTCGCGCAAAAGCACGCCGTATGCCGCGCAAATGGCAGCAGACGCAGCAGCCAAAACGGCAATGGAACACGGCATGAAGACAGTTGAGGTCATGGTAAAAGGCCCGGGTGCAGGCCGCGAAGCGGCAATCCGGTCGCTGCAGGCGGCAGGTCTGGAAGTAAGCATGATCAAGGATGTTACGCCGATCCCTCACAACGGTTGCCGTCCGCCTAAACGTCGTCGCGTATAATCTCGCTCACATCGTAGTATAAATGCCTCCAACTTGTGAATAATGGATGTGAAGGATAGGCATACTACATGATTTATGCGGTTCATGGAGTATCCGAAGGGAACGACGTTTTCAAGGAGGAATCTGTTCATGATCGAAATCGAAAAACCCAAGATCGAAACCGTAAGCATTAGTGAGGACGGAACTTATGGCAAGTTCGTGGTTGAACCGCTGGAACGCGGTTACGGCACCACGCTGGGAAATTCTCTACGGCGGATCTTGTTGTCATCCCTTCCGGGCGCTGCGGTTACAAGTGTGCAAATCGACGGCGTGCTGCATGAATTTTCCACGATACCAGGCGTTTTGGAAGATGTTACGGAGATCATTTTAAATCTGAAAGGCTTGTCGCTGAAAATTCACTCCGAGGATGAGAAAGTTCTCGAGATCGATGCCGAAGGCGAAGGAGTGGTCACTGCCGGCGATATTCGCGCTGACAGCGACGTGGAGATCCTGAATCCGGAACTGCATATCGCAACGCTTGCTTCCGACGCGCGACTGCATATGCGCATTTATGCAAACCGGGGAAGGGGCTACATTCCGGCGGACCGCAACAAGAGCGAAGAGCAAATGATCGGCGTCATCCCGGTCGACTCCATTTATACGCCGATTACGCGGGTTAATTACACCGTTGAAAATACGCGCGTCGGACAAGTGACCAACTATGACAAGCTTTCGCTGGAAGTATGGACGGACGGAAGCATCCGCCCGGAGGAAGCGGTCAGCCTTGGCGCCAAAATTTTGACGGAACACCTGATGCTGTTCGTCGGACTTACCGACGAGGCGAAAGATGCCGAGATCATGGTGGAAAAAGAAGAAGACAAGAAAGAGAAAGTTCTGGAGATGACGATCGAAGAGCTGGATCTTTCCGTTCGTTCTTATAACTGTCTGAAGCGTGCCGGGATCAATACCGTGCAGGAACTGATTACAAAGACCGAAGAGGATATGATGAAGGTGCGCAACCTTGGTCGCAAATCGCTGGAGGAAGTTCAGGAAAAACTTGCAGAGTTGAATCTGAGCCTCCGAGTCGAAGAATAAGCATAAAAAGGAGGGTCAACAGATGGCCAATTATCAAAAACTTGGACGCGACTCCAGTGCCCGCAAAGCGTTGTTTCGCGATTTGGTAACCGACTTGTTCTTGTATGAGCGCATTCAAACAACGGAAGCGAAGGCGAAAGAAGTTCGCAGCATTGCGGAAAAATTGATTACCCTGGCAAAACGGGGCGATCTTCATGCCCGCCGCCAAGCCGCGGCTTTTGTCCGCCGCGAGTCGCTGAACGGAGAACAGGACGCCATCCAGAAATTGTTTTCGGATTTGGCCACCCGTTATTCGGAACGCCCGGGAGGGTATACACGCATTCTGAAACTCGGGACTCGCCGCGGTGATGCCGCGCCGATGGTGTTTTTGGAACTCGTGGACCGCGCATAACAGGTGTCTTGGGTAAACAGGGGTGGTCAGAATCCACGGATTCTGAGCCAGCCCTTTTTTGCTGAAAAGGGGGGCAATTATGCGCAACCTGCTGCTTGTGATCAGCTACGACGGAACAACATATAACGGTTTTCAAACGCAACCCGGGAACAATACGATCCAGGACAAGCTGGAGGCGGCCATTTGTCGCTTGACCGGCGAGCGAGTGCGGGTATCGGGTTCGGGAAGAACAGATGCCGGCGTGCATGCCAAAGGCCAAACGGTCAGCTTTTTCACCAATGCGCGGATTCCGGCCGAAAATTGGCCCTTCGCGCTTAACTCGCTGCTCCCCGGAGACATCGTCGTAAAACATGCGAAAGAGGTCGCGCATGATTTTGACGCGCGCCGATCGGCGAAGCGGAAAACATATCGTTACTCCATTCTTGTAAGCCGTTATCCGAATGTGTTTGCCCGCGGACAGGTGCTGCATCATCCGCGGCCGCTTGCCCCGGAAAAGATGGAAAAAGCGTTGGAAGCGCTGCGCGGGGAGCATGACTTCACTTCGTTTTGTTCGATAAAGACGAAAGTAAATTCGCACATCAGAACGATCTACGATACGAACCTTGTTGTTGAACATGATCCGCTAGCCGGGGAGGATGCGCGCCTTATTCATATTTATATGACCGGGAACGGGTTTTTATATAACATGGTCCGCATTATTGTCGGAACGCTGCTCGAGATTGGCGAAGGCAAAAAGCAAGTCGCGGATATGGAGCGGATTTTGGCGGCTAAAGATCGCCAGCAAGCGGGACCGACCGCGCCGGCGCACGGGCTGATGCTATGGTCGGTGGAATACTGCTAGACAAGCTATGTTTTGCTTGCTTACTTAAAAAATATATTGTATTATATTAGTTGGTCTTTCTTGGCGGCATCCCCACGCCCCAGCCAAAAAGACGCTTACATGAACTGATGAAGACAACTGCTTTGGATGATACAAGATGATGATTGAACGGTGATTAAAGGAGGAACATCGCATGCGCACCACCTATATGGCCAATGCGAACAACATTGAGCGCAAATGGTACGTGATTGATGCGGCAGGCAAAACTCTGGGCCGTTTGGCCAGTGAAGCGGCCAGCATTCTTCGCGGAAAACATAAACCGACATTTACCCCGCATGTAGACTCAGGCGATTTCGTAGTCATTATCAATGCTGAAAAAATTGAGTTGACAGGCAAAAAACGGGAAAATAAAATGTACCGCCGCCATTCCGGATATCCGGGCGGATTAAAATCGATCTCGGCCGGCGATTTGTTGAAGACCAAACCGGAACGCGTTATTGAACACGCCGTATACGGTATGCTTCCGAAAAACAAGCTTGGCGAAAAACTGAAGCTGAAACTGAAAGTGTACGCCGGCAGCGAACATCCGCATCAAGCACAACAACCCGAAGTTTGGGAACTTCGCGGATAATCAATAAGGAGGTAAATGATTCATGGCTCAAGTGCAGTATTCGGGAACGGGCCGCCGCAAACATTCGATCGCACGCGTACGCCTGGTGCCGGGTGAAGGGCGGATCATCATCAATAGACGCGATATCAACGATTATTTTGGCTTGGAAACGCTCAAGCTGATCGTCAAGCAACCGCTGCAGCTTACAGACACGCTTGGCAAATACGACGTGCTTGTGAACGCGCATGGCGGCGGCATCACCGGGCAAGCGGGCGCAATTCGCCACGGCATTGCCCGCGCGCTCCTGAAAGTGGATTCGGAACTGCGCCGCCCGTTAAAAAGGGCCGGTTTCCTGACGCGCGATCCGCGCATGAAAGAACGGAAAAAGTACGGCTTGAAAGCCGCCCGCCGCGCTCCGCAGTTTTCGAAACGTTAAGCAAAACATATTTTGCAGCAAAACCTCTGCTTGTTTGGCAGAGGTTTTTTGTCGTCCATTTTTTTCACACGATCCGATTGGGCGAATATAATGTTGACAAAAAAAACATGTGATTTATAATCAATTACAAATAAATCGTATAAAATTACTCGGGATTATCGATGGGAGGGAACCAATAATGAATCTGTTTGAAAAGGAAGCTCTTATCGCCGAAGCTGCGGATCAGCTTGAACATGCGTCGCCGGAAGAGGTAATCGGATGGGGGATCAAACATTTTCCGAATATTACGTTTGCCTGCAGCTTCGGCGCGGAAGATGTGGCGATTGTCGATATGCTGCAGAAAATCAGTCCGTCGACGGATATTTTTTATCTCGACACCGACTTTCTTTTTGCCGAAACGTACGAGACAAGAGACCGCCTGGCAGAGCATTACGGAATCACATTCATCCAGGTCAAACCGAACTTGACCCCGCAAGAGCAGGCGGAACAATACGGCGATGAATTATGGAAACGCGATCCGAATTTATGCTGCAATCTCCGCAAGGTGGAGCCGTTGACCCGCATTCTGAAAAATTACGACGCGTGGATCACGGGAATACGCCGCGACCAGGCGCCGACGCGGGCGAACGCCAAAAAAGTGGAATACGACACCAAATTCGGACTGGTCAAGCTAAACCCGTTGGCAACGTGGACTGCGGATGATGTGTGGGCATATATCCGCCAACACAATGTCATCTATAACCCGCTGCACGACCGCAATTATCCCAGTATCGGCTGCCATTACTGCACGCAACCTGTGGCTCCGGGGGCCGACCCGCGATCGGGCCGCTGGGCGGGCACGGATAAAACGGAATGCGGCTTGCACAAATAAAAAAGGAGAGGGATTCGATGCAAGAGACGAACACGCCGCATGGCGGCAAACTGATCAACCGGTTGGCGGAACCGAAACTGCGCGAAGAACTGCTCAAGTTGGCAAAAAATGTGGCAACCATACGCGTGAACGAATGGACCATTTCCGATCTGGATTTGATTGGCGTCGGAGCCTTCTCGCCGTTAACCGGGTTCATGAACAAAGAAGACTATATATCCGTTGTGGAACGCATGCGGCTTTCTGACGGAACGGTATGGAGCATTCCGATTACATTGGGCGTGCAAGAGGTGGAAGCCGATGCGCTGCAGGTAGGCCGACAGGCCGCATTGGTCGGGGCAAAGGACGGAATTGTGTATGCCATTATCGATGTCGAGAGCATTTATCAGGCGGATCAGCGGTATGAAGCGAGCAACGTGTTTAAAACCGACAGCGAAGAGCATCCGGGGGTTGCCAAACTGTATACGAAGCCCCCTTACTATGTGGGCGGCACTGTAACGGTACTGAACCGCCCGGTTCCGAAACAGTTTAACGAATATTATTTTGATCCGGCGCAAACGCGGGAGATTTTCCAAAAGAAAGGCTGGAAAACAGTTTGCGGATTCCAGACGCGCAATCCGGTGCATCGGGCGCATGAGTATATCCAGAAGTGCGCGTTGGAAATCGTTGACGGATTGTTCCTGAATCCGTTGGTTGGGGCGACAAAAGCGGACGATGTTCCCGCTGATGTGCGCATGCGCAGTTATTTTGTGCTGTTGGACCAATACTACCCGAAAAACCGCGTTCATTTCGGCGTTTTCCCGGCGGCCATGCGCTATGCCGGACCCCGTGAAGCGGTGTTCCATGCCATGGTACGCAAAAATTACGGTTGCACCCACTTTATCGTAGGCAGAGACCATGCCGGCGTCGGCAATTATTACGGGACATACGAAGCGCAGGAAATTTTCCGGAACTTCACGAACGAAGAATTGGGCATTACCTTGTTATTTTTTGAGCACAGCTTTTTCTGCCGCAAATGCGGGAATATGGCATCCACCAAAACATGCCCGCACAGCAAAGAAGACCATTTGCTTTTATCGGGCACCAAAGTGCGGGAAATGCTGCGGAACGGGATTTGCCCCCCGCCGGAATTTTCCCGGCCGGAAGTCGCCCGCGTGTTGATCGAAGGTTTGGTCGGACAAACCGGCTGATATTTTCCGGCATATTTGTCCATCCTGTCCCATATT
>DASVDB010000046.1 GCA_036381315.1 Bacilli bacterium
GCCAATTTGCGCGTTCGCGCATGGCCACGGTCCTGGCTTTTTTCAGGGCAAGCTGTTCCACCAGTTCAGCGGGAGAAAGGCCGGATTCGACAGTCTCATCGATATCGCTCGCGCGAATTTCCACGGGAAACGAAAGCGTCACCACAATGATGGCCATTCGCAATTGGCACTATTTACCTTGCCCATATGAAGATCTTTCCTAGTAGAATGAAAGATGTATACTCATAGGGAGGTTTCGCAGAAATGGGGAAATGGGCATCTGTCCTGACGGGGTTGATACTTGCGCTGCTTTTGCTGCCGTATCAGGCGCTGGCAGCCGTAATTGTCGTCGATCCGGGACATGGCGGTTTCGACAGAGGGGCAACGGGAGTAAACGGAGTCTATGAAAAGGATGTAAATTTGCAGATCGCGCAAAAACTGGCCGACAAATTGCGAGAAATGGGCTACATCGCGCAGTTGACTAGAAACAGCGATATTTATCTCAGCTTGCAAAACAGGGTGGATATTACGGCGGCAAAAGACGCGGATTTATTCGTTTCCATTCACGCCAACGCATACCCGGCATCCCCTTCCGTATCCGGAAGCATGGTATTATACTTTGACCGCGCGTTTGAACAAGCGGCATACATACCGAGCAAGCAAATGCGGGAGCTCACTCCGCAAAGCAAAAAGCTGGCGCAAAGCATTGAACAGCAACTGACATTAAGCGCAGGCACGGTGAATCGAGGGATCGTGCCCAGTTCCGTCTTTGTCGTCCGCAAAGGCAAAGTGCCTAGCGTTTTGGTGGAGACCGCTTTTCTCACCAATCCGCGGGAAGCGCAATTGCTGGCAAGCGACGCTTTTCAGCAAAAATTGGCGACAGGAATCGCCAACGGCATAGCGCAATTTATGCCGGCTGATCCTGCAGATATAAGCCATCATTGGGCGAAAGCGGCGATATTGCGCCTTCAGGATGCGGGAATCATCGATGGGAACAAGCCATTTTTGCCAAACGCGGGGTTGTCGCGCGCGGAGTTTGCCGTTATGACTGACCTCGTGTTCCATTTCGCCGATCTGCCGCCCGTCGCGGACGCCCATCGCGAATTCGCCGATTTGCCCGTAACGCATCCGGCATATGAGGCGCTGCAATATGCTGTGCACGACGGATTTTTGCAAGGCTATGACGACGGCCTGCTGCATCCGGACCAAACGATTTCCCGCGAGGAAATGGTCGTAATCCTGGATCGGATCATACGAACTGTGCGCGGCGATGCGGATGCGGATTTGTTTCCGAAGAAAATAAAATACTTTCGTGATGTGCCCATTGATTCGTGGTCGGCGAAAGCCATCTACCGCATACGCGACCTGAACCTGATACGCGGCATAAACGATACCGACTTTGCTCCCAAACGCAGCATTACGAAAGCCGAAGGCGCGGTCATCATCGACCGTTACATGCAAACAGCCGCAGCCGGCCAAACAGGCTCCAACTAAGTCTGCGCCGAAAGCTTCGCCCAAAACTCCGTCTCGGCCAAAATATATTGCAATAGCGCCGATTGGGCTTCACGCAAATAAGCCGCTTCCGGCTTTTTGCGGTAGGCATCCATCGCGACTGCCGCAGTATTGACCGCCTTGCCGATCTCCGCATACGCTTGTTCGGCATCGCGCGGAACGGTACCGGCAAGTTTGGCGGCGGCGGCGCTCCACGTTTGGAAATCACGCTCCAATTGTTTAGCCGCCTCATCCGTAAGCGGCCTGCTTTCCTCCAGGTACAATGCGGTCAAGCCGCTTATCGAACGCGCCAGATTTCGGGCGCTGAGAAAAAAATCATCCAAAGCGGAAGCCCTGGAGCCGGTCCAGTGCACTTTGCTGATTTGCGGCAAATCAATCGTTTTGATATACGCTTCCAGTTTCTTTTCTTCCATGTGCTTGCGCAAATCAAGCGCGTCGTCTTTCGTTGCCGTTACGCCGGCAAATACGTAGTATTTGTCGGTGTGCTGCGTGTAGGCGGCAAAACCGTTGGCCGCCAGTTGTTTTTCCGCTGTTTGGGCTCCCTGCGCGGTGGTGAAAATCCCGTTTTGCAGCATAAAATATGTTTGCGCCGGGATATCCACTTCAAGCCAATCAGCGGCTGAATCGTTCGGGTCGCCGGCGGGCGGCGAATCCGCAGCGGATGCCGCCGGAGCGCCTGTCGACTGCTCCGGAAATGACCCTTCGGCAGGGGCCGATGTTTGGCTTGTCGGCGTTTCCGGGAAAAGGCCCGCTTTGTCGCCGAACAATGCCAAAATAAACATGCCGATAAACAAGCCGGTTACAACAGCGCCGGAAACCGTCGTCATTACTTTCAGCAAGGATGTTCCGCGTCCGCGGGCCGATGCGACGGGAACCGCATGAGGAAAAACCGGCGTGTCCGGTTCGTTCTTTCCAGGCCAGGCATCGGCAAAATAGCCGGTTTCCGGGTCGCTTTTTTCATGCGACCGGCTGCCCGATTGCCGGATTATTTGTTCCAGCTTTCTGGTTTCCTCGTCAAAAGGGCTGGACCATGCGCCAAAGTCCGTCGTGAACATGTTGAGTCCGCTTTTTTCATGTTGGCCTTGGCCATCCGCGCGGTCATCGCCGCGTTTCGGCGGCCCGTTTTCCCCGCGTTCCTTGATGCCGGCGGTTTCACGCCCCTCATTCAAACGATAGGTAATCCGGAATTTGCTCATTCGCCATTCCCCTTGTTCATAGAGTTGTCCCATACCAATCTATGAACAAGCGGGCGCCGATATGCCGCATTTATTCGTAGCGCAGCGCGTCGATCGGCTGCAGCCTGGCAGCTTTGTTGGCCGGATAAAGGCCGAAGAAAATCCCCACTCCGGCAGAAAACGCGAAGGCGAGAAAAATCGCCCACCAGGAAATGATGAACGGCCAATCAATAATGAATGAAAATAATCCGGCGCCGCCCAGTCCCAGCAGTGCTCCAAGAATCCCGCCCAAAATGGACAGCGTCACCGCTTCGATCAGAAACTGCGCCATAATCGTGCCCGGCTTGGCTCCGATTGCCTTGCGGATGCCGATTTCCCTGGTGCGCTCCGTTACGGAAACCAGCATAATGTTCATCACGCCAATGCCGCCGACGAATAAGGATATGCCGGCAATCGAGCCGATAATGGTCTGCAAAATGGTAAATACCGAACCCACCTGCTTTTCGAGATCTTTGCCGGATTGCGTCATATAACTGGAAACATCGGTATTATGCCGTTTTGCCAGGAGCTTTTTTGTTTCGTTGATCGCTTTATCCAGCGTACTTCCCGATGTGGCTTGCAATTCCATGTAATCGATACGGTTTAACGTTGGATCGATCGTGACAGGGACATAAACGGTATACCGCTCGCCGCCCAGCCCGCCCAAAAACGATTCCGATGACTCGTACACGCCGATAATCCGATAGATTTTCCCGTCGATCGGCAACTTTTTATGCAAAGCGGCCTGGGCGGAACCGTAAACCTTCTCGGCAAACTTTGATTCGACGACGATAACCCTTTGCCGGGCTCTAACCTCTCCGGGACTGTAAAACCGGCCGGCCAACATGTTAATATTTTCCAACTCGGTTATATCCGCTGTTGTACCGTTGACGGAAAGTTTTTCGGTGTCTTTCCGCACCGTTACTTCAGAACCGTACGAGATCATGCCCGCGGCAACCCGGATATCAGGCAGGCGTTTGATTTGCTCCAAATCCTGCATCGTCAAGCCGATTTGCTGCAAATTACCGCCATTTTGAAAATTGGGCGTAACCAGAAAAAAGCCTTCCCCGTATTTGGATATTTCCGATACGATGGATGTCTTGCCCGCCTGGCCGATGGACACGACCGTCACAACCGAGCCAACTCCGACAACTATGCCGATAATCGTGAGAAAAGCGCGCATTTTATTCACACGCAAATTATCGAGCGCGATCAGGATGCTTTCCAGCATGCTCATCCTCTGCCGCCTCCCCTCGCCGTATCTTCCAGTATTTCTCCGTCGCCGAACCGGAGCACTCGTTTCGCGTGCGCGGCAATATCCGGTTCATGCGTCACCAAAATAACGGTGGAACCTTCATCATTGATCTGCTTGAACAAATCCATAATTTCCTCGGAAGATTTGGCATCCAGATTTCCCGTCGGCTCATCGGCCAGAAGAACCGCCGGATTCATCGACAAAGCCCGGGCGATCGCCACCCGCTGCCGCTGGCCGCCGGATAACTCGTTGGGGCGATGCTGAATGCGCTCCGCCAGGCCGACTTTTTCAATGAAAAAACGGGCCCGCCGCAGCCGTTCCTGCTTTTTTACGCCGCCATACAGCATGGGCAGTTCGACATTGCGCAGCACGGATTGGCGCGGCAGCAGATTGAAGCTTTGAAAGACGAACCCGATTTTGCGATTGCGCACTTTGGCAAGCTCCTCTTCGGAAAGCGCCTGCACTTCTTGCCCGTCCAGCACATATTTGCCGGCCGTCGGCACATCCAGGCAACCCAGGATGTTCATCAAGGTCGATTTGCCTGACCCGGATGGGCCCATAATCGCCACAAATTCACCGGGTTCAATATCCAGATCGATTGTTTTCAGGGCGACGAGTTCCAACGGGCCATTACGGTAGGTTTTCGTGATACCCCTTAACCGGATCATTTTGCTTTCACCTTTTTGCCTTCCCGCATCCCGTTCTGCACGTCGGCGATAATTTCATCCCCCGCCTTGAGGCCTTTTAGCACCTGCACCAGTTCTTCATTGTCAACGCCCAATTGCACGCTTACGCGGACCGCCCTGCCGTCTTTTACCTCGTAAACATACGATTTGTCGCCGACATATTGCACGGCCGAGAGCGGAATAAGCAGTTTTTCCGGTTGTTTGACAAGCAGTTCGACCGATGCGTTGAAACCGGGTTTAAGCTCCGGCTTTGGTTGGTCAACGGAAACAAGAATTTCTACCATAGGATCTCTCGTCGTTTGATCGACAGGCCGGGCCACCGCGGCAACGGAAGTCAGCGTTCCTTTATATGTATCGGCAAAAGCGTCGCCGGATATGATCGCCTCCATGTTCTCATGCGCCTGGTTGGCGTCCAGTTCGTTCAAATATGCCCGAACGCGCAATTGGCTAATATCGGTAATTTGCAGCGCCGGCATACCTTGCTGCACCATTTGCCCGGAATGAACGGAAAGTTCGGTGACAACGCCGTCGCGTTCGGCCCGAAGTTCTTTCTGCGTCAACTTTTCCTTCAGTGAATCAATTACGATCTCTTCGCCTGCGATTTGTAAATCATAAGACGCATAAGCGTCGCGATCCTCTTCTTCGGGGGCGCCGCCTTGCCAAACCGCCTGGCGATCCGCTTCGAATTGCGCTTTCCGCGCCTGTTCGCGCCCCAGTTTGATCTGCTGCAGTTTATTTTGTTCCAGGGCGATTTGCTGTTCGATATCCGATGTGTCCATGACGACAAGAACCTGGCCTTTTGTTACCTTGTCGCCTTTTTTCACCTTTACTTCGGCTACTTTGCCGTTTAACCCGATCAATTGATCGGAAACGCCGGCCGACTCCAACTTGCCGCTGGCGAATATGTTTTGCGACAGTTCCCCTTGTTCCACTTTGACCAGTTTGACAGGCGTTTTATGATTCAGGCGAATCACGTTGTAGGTAAAAATTCCGGACGCGGCGATGATTAAAATAAGGCCCCATATGAGTTTCTTTTTCATTTTCCATTCACTCCCAAATAGTTGCAACGCGATTGAAAAAGGTTTCGGTTAAGCGGCCAAGCCTTGAGCCAACGATCCGACCAACGCGGAAATGATTTTGAAAACCAGCCAACCGCCGACAATCCACACCGCCACCGAGCCGCGCGGCTTTCTTGCCATCACGGCCGTGCCGATTACGACCAGAATCAGCGCGAAAATGCTGAACGGGTTCAAAAGCTTTGTCAGCTCGAAGGTTAAACCGGTTTTATCCGGCAACATGGCCGCCGCGCTTAACGTGATATCCTTGACGCTGTCGGCGTCGGTAACGCGAGCGAGAATACCCGAAAGAATCGTTTCGATCATAACCGGAACATTCGCATACAGATAAACGGTGACCAGTTGGCCGTATTTGGCTTCGCCGCGCACGATCATATTAACGAACAACAAAAGCAGCGCGCCTAACAACACAACGACGATCGTAATAACGGGAGTCGTAATATATGAAGTTTGTTGCGAAAAGCGAATCATGCTCTCGATATCTACACCACTGTTGGCTTTTTCCAATGCGGCTCGCAATGTTTTTTCCATCAAAGGAGTCTGAAGCCATAAACCTATCGGCGTTACTACCAAAAGAGCGATAAAAGCCGCAATCCAACCTAACTTCCGCTCCCGCAATCCGGCAAATGTTGCGGTAGGAGAAAACAGCACCGTAACAAGATTTTTCACATAAAAGCCCCTTTCAAATCGAAATGACATACTCAAACATTACCACAATAAGGAACAGTGTATCTACCACTTCTTACTTTTCATGTTGGCGATCGGTTTCAAAAATAAAAGCGGTCGGGCGCAACCAACGCGCTGTCAACCGCCTTTTGTATCCGGACAATTTTTCATTTGCTTGCCCCGCTCACTTTTCAAACCGCTTCTCCAGTTCCTTGGCCAGCCACTTGCCGCATTTCCAAATATCACCGGCGCCCATGGTGATGACAAGGTCATCCGGTTGAACGCGCTTGAGCAAATACGCCTGCACCGCTTCCTTGGTCGGAATATAGGTGACGTTGGGGTTGCTGTTTTCCCGGATCAACGCGGCGAGTTTTTCCGAACTTACGCCTTCGATCTGCTTTTCCCCGGCGGGAGAATAAATATCGGTCAAAACCACTTCGTCGGCTTCGCCAAAAGCCCGGCTGAATTGGTCCAACAGGAAAAAAGTGCGCGTGTACCGCTGCGGCTGGAATACGGCGATAATCCGTTTTCCCGTCGCTTTGGCGGCGCTGATTGTCGCCTGGATTTCCGTCGGATGGTGCGCGTAATCGTCAATGACAAGAATGCCGGCGGTCTCCCCCAAAACCTGAAAACGCCGCTTTGCTCCGCGGAATTCCCGAATGGCCGCGGCAATTTGCGGAAATTCAAGTCCCGCCTCCAGGCAGGCGATGACGGTTGCCAGCGCATTGTAAACATTATGCCTTCCCGGAATGGACAGTGCGATTTCGCCTAGCATGCGCCCTTTATGATGAACCGTAAACACCGCCTTGCGATCCCCCAGCCTGATATTCCGCGCGGTAAAATCGGCGTCCGTATCAATGCCGTAAGTGATGACCGGCGGCCGCAAAGCCGGGAGCATCGTTCGCAAGTGAACATCGTCAAGGCAGACAATCGCCTTTCCGCCCGTTTTCACCTGGTTCAGAAATTTGGCGTACGCATCTTTCAACTTGTTGAAATCGCCGTCGTAATTTTCCAGGTGGTCCGCTTCAATGTTGGTCACAACCGCCAAGTAGGGATGATACTGCAAAAACGATCCGTCGCTTTCATCCGCTTCCGCGACCACATAATCGCCGTTGCCCGCTTTCGCGTTGCTGCCGACATTCATGATCTCGCCGCCGATAATGTAGGTGGGGTCCTGAGCGCAATTTTCCATCACCAATGCGATCATGGACGAAGTTGTCGTTTTGCCGTGCGCTCCGGCTATGGCAATGCCTTTTTTCACATTCATGATTTTGGCCAGCATTTCCGAACGGTGAATGATCGGAATGCGCCATTTTTCCGCGGCGGTCATCTCCACGTTGTCTTTGGAAAGCGCGGTCGAATAGACGACCATATCCGCGCCCTTCACATTTTCCGCTTCATGGCCGATAAACACTTGCGCGCCTTTGGCTTTCAGCTTTTCCGTCAATTCCTGCTGGGCGACATCCGAGCCGGAGACGGTATATCCCATTTCCAATAAAACATTCGCGATTGCGCTCATGCCGTAGCCGCCTATGCCGATAAAATGCACATGCTCAAGCGTGTTCAAATTCCGCTCACCAACCTTTTTCGCAATCCGCTTTTCCCGTCAAACATGCCCGAACGTCCGCAACCATATACAGCGTGCCGGTTACAACCGCCAAATCGCGCTCGCCCGTATGGGCCTGCAACAATTCTAGCGCTTTTCGCCAATCGGGTTCGACGCTCATGGCAAATGATTCCCGGCATAATTCCGGCTCAAGCTCCCGCACAATCGCGGCGAATTCGGCGGCGGGCTTTTTCCGGTGATAGTCGGGCTCCGTCACGATCAATGTATCCACCAAAGGTAGTATATGCCTTAGGAATTCGCGATGATTCTTATTTGCCACCATCCCGACCATCAGCCGCAATTTCTCATAGCGATACACGTTTTTTAGCGTCTTGGCGAGCGCTTCCGCGCCTTCCGGGTTGTGCGCGCCATCCAGCAAAATTCGCGGATTTTGCGCGATCATCTCGAGTCTGCCTTTCCATTTTGTCGCCCGCATGCCTTCACGTATATTTTCCTCGTCGACGACAACGGCGTAATACTGCCTAAGCACTTCAAGCGTCATGAGCGCTACCGCGGCGTTTTCCACCTGATGCAGGCCGTTCATGGTGATCATAACGCCCGGCAGGCTGCGAAACGGACAGGCGAAAGCAAATGACTGCTCGTTTTCTTTTGTATCATTCGTACGCCAGGAAAATTCCCGCCCGGCCAAATACAACGTGCTTTTCTTTTGCCTGGCCGCTTCGGCGATGGCCGCAACCGCCTCGGGCTGCGACGCCGCGCTGACCACAGGGACGCCGGATTTGATGATGCCGGCTTTTTCCGCGGCAACTTGCGCAAGTGTTTCACCCAACACATCCATATGGTCGTGGCCGATATTGGTGATGACGGAAACAAGCGGATAAACAATGTTCGTGCAATCCAGTCTTCCCCCCAATCCGGCTTCCCAAACGACAAAATCGGGATATGCGTGCCGCGCGAAATATACAAGCGCAAGTGTTGTGGTGACTTCAAACATGGTGAGCGGACCCAATTCTCCCTCGGCGATTTCGTCCGCCAGCGGTTTGATTTGATTGGCAATTTGCAGCAAGACGGATTCCGCAATATGTTCGCCGTTCACACAAATTCTGTCCGTATATTGCTCGATGTATGGCGAATTGAAGGTACCGACGCTAAAACCGGCTTGCCGCAAAACTTCGGCAATATATGCGCACACCGAGCCTTTGCCGTTTGTACCGGCCACATGGATGAATTTCAAGCTGCGCTCCGGATGGTTCAGTTTGTCCATCAGCCAATTCATCCGCTTAAGCCCCGGCCTGATGCCAAAAGGAACCAGACCTGTGATCCACCGCACAGCTTCTTCATAGGTTTGAAAATATGTTTGTTGCGCCGTTTCCGACTTACCCATCTGTCACCCATTCCTTCTAACAAAATCTGCGCATTATACGGATTTGAGTTCCGCGATCCGGGCAAGCACTTTTTCGCGTTTGCCGGTATAATCAAGATGTTTGGCGCGTTCCTCCGCTACCACTTTTGCCGGCGCCTTGGCGACAAAATTTTCGTTGGCCAGCTTCTTGGAAACACGCTCCACTTCGAATGTCAGTGTTTCCAATTCTTTTTCCAGCCTTTCAATTTCCTGGGCGATGTCGATCAACCCGGAGAGCGGGAAGAACAGTTCCACACCGCTTATTACCGCCGTTACAGCTTTGTCCGGGGCGCTAAGCGCCGTATCGACGACAAGCGTCGACGTGTTGGCAAAACGGCGAATATATTCTTCATTTTGCCGAATCAGCTGCCAAACTTCCGCGTTCTCCGGCTTCAGCATCAGCCCGATCTTTTTGCCCATCGGCACGTTAACCTCGGCGCGAACGTTGCGGACGGAACGGATAATCTCCTTTAACAGCTCCATTTCCCGGAACGCCGCGGCATCCTCGCGGTTTGCTTCCACTTTCGGCCACGCGGCCAACACCAGCGTTTCGCCTTCATGCGGCAAATGCTGCCAGATTTCTTCCGTGAGAAACGGCATGAACGGATGCAGCATGCGCAAAATGCCGTCCAGCACATGCACGAGCACGGAGCGGACCGTGTTTTTTGCCGCCGCGTCTTCGCCGTACAAGCGCAGCTTGGAAAATTCGATATACCAGTCGCAAAAATCGTCCCAGATAAAATCATACAAAATGCGGCCGGTTTCGCCGAATTCGTAACTGTCCAACAGTCGCGTAACGTCGCGCACCGTCTCGTTCAACCGGTGCAAAATCCACCGGTCGGAAACATCCAGCGGGCCGGCCAAGGCCATGTCTTGCCGGGAAAATCCGTCCAGGTTCATGAGCACAAAGCGCGAGGCGTTCCAGATCTTGTTGGCGAAATTGCGCGCCTGTTCCACCTTTTCCCAATGGAAACGCAAATCCTGCCCCGGCGTGCTGCCGGTGGAAATCATATAGCGCATCGCGTCGGCGCCGTATTTTTCAATCACCTCGAGCGGATCGACTCCGTTGCCGAGCGATTTGGACATTTTCCGCCCCTTTGCATCGCGGACAAGTCCGTGAATCAGCACATCCCTGAACGGAATGCGGCCGGTAAATTCCAACGCGCTGAAAATCATCCGCGCTACCCAGAAATAAATAATGTCGTAGCCGGTCACAAGCACGTCGGTAGGATAATAGCGCGCCATATCCTCCGTTTTGTTCGGCCACCCGAGTGTCGAAAACGGCCACAGCGCCGAACTGAACCACGTGTCCAGCACATCTTCATCCTGGCGAATCCGCTCGCTGCCGCAATGCGCGCAAACGGCCGGGTCGTGCCTTGACACCGTCGTTTCCCCGCAAGCGTCGCAATACCAGGCGGGAACGCGATGCCCCCACCATAGCTGGCGGGAGATGCACCAATCGCGCACATTTTCGATCCAATGCAAATATATCTTTTCAAACCGGTCCGGCACAAAATGAACGCCGTCGCCTGATTGCTGTGCCTTAATTGCCGCTTCGGCGAGCGGCTTCATCCTGACAAACCACTGCGTCGACAAATACGGCTCGATGACGACGCCGGTGCGATCGCTGTGACCTACCTGATGAACATGCTCTTCAATCCGGATCAAAACGCCCTGCTCCTGCAAATCCTTGACAATCCGCTCGCGGCATTCGAAGCGATCCAATCCTTTGTAAGGACCCGCATTCTCGTTCATTTTGCCGGCCTCGTCCATTACGAGCACCTGCGGCAAAGCATGGCGAAGGCCTACTTCAAAATCGTTCGGATCGTGCGCCGGCGTAATCTTGACGGCGCCGCTGCCGAACTCTTTCTCCACGTATTCGTCGGCAATAATCGGAATTTCCCGGCCAATGACGGGAAGCACGATCGTTTTTCCGACAAGATGCCGATAGCGCTCGTCATCGGGATGGACGGCAACCGCCGTATCGCCGAGCATCGTTTCCGGACGGGTGGTGGCGACCACGATATGGCCGCTGCCGTCTTTTAGCGGATATTTGAGATGATACAAATGGCCTTTCAGCTCTTTGTATTCCACTTCGATATCGGATAAAGCGGTGCGCGCCGCCGGATCCCAGTTGATGATATATTTGCCGCGGTAAATCAGCCCCTTTTCATACAGCCGGACAAACACTTCGCGGACGGCTTGCGACAAGCCCTCGTCCAACGTAAACCGCTCGCGGCTATAGTCAAGCGACAGCCCGATTTTCGCCCATTGCGAACGAATCGTGTCGGCATATTGCGCTTTCCACTTCCAGACTTCTTCCAGAAATTTTTCCCGCCCCAGGTCGTAGCGGCTTACGCCTTCATTGCGCAGCTTTTTTTCCACCACTGTCTGCGTGGCGATGCCCGCATGGTCGGTGCCGGGAAGCCAAAGGGCGTCGTAGCCCTGCATCCGTTTTGCCCTAACGATAATATCCTGCAGGGTAAAATCGAGCGCATGGCCGATATGCAGCATGCCGGTCACATTCGGTGGCGGAATGACGATCGTAAACGGTTTGGCGTTTTTTCTCGCCCCCGCTTTGAAATACTCGCCTTTTAACCAATAATCGTACCATTTGCTTTCGGATCGCCTGGGATCGTAAGTGGTGGGCAGTTCATTGCCCGTCGGATTTTGTTGTTCCTTTTCCGTCATGACAAACCTCCAATGCTTCATTGCCATATTCCTGAAGCCGAATTTAAAAAAACCCTCCGCCCCGCAAAGGACGAAAGGTTTGAACTTCCGTGGTACCACCTTTATTCCGCAAAGCTATTTGCGGCTCTTTATGCAGATAACGGCTGCTGCCGTCCCGATCTTGCAAAGAAGTTCAACCGGGCAACTCCAGGGCGACTTCGCCAGGCTACATCCTGCAAAACCTCACAGCGGACCGGTTCTGCTCTCTGAAGGGGTCACCGCCTACTATTCCCTTTCGGTGTTTTTGCACATTTTTCAACTATACCTATGATACAGTTGAAAAAGCTCACAGTCAATGTTTTGCAACATTCGGGGTTTCGGAAATCCGCCTTTTCGTCATATCCGCGAAGAGCCAACTCATAAACTATTACAAATCAAGAATTTTGCAATTTCCCCGAATGATGACAAAGGGGGGTGCGCGCACATGCCGCCCTGGTGGCTCAAAATCCGTCCGACATTAAGGACGCTTCTGTTCCCGATTATTTGCCTGCAATTTATCCGAACGCTCATTATTCCCAATCCATTGGATGTATTTATTTTGTTCGTGCTGTTTTTGTTCTATCTCGGGTTTTTGTTTTCCTGGTATTGATGAGGAAAAAAGCTGCAACCCGGCAAACCGACCGTCGTTTTGCGGATGAGTTAAGGCCGAGTTCCCGTCGTCAGGCTTTAGGTGGCTTTAACCACAGAATGCTTTTCCGCAAACTTTAGCCTGAACAGTCGGCTTTCAGCCGCTGACAAAAACCTGCCGGCTTTAGCCGGCAGTCGGTTAGATGGATTTTGTCCATCTAATTTTACTAATCAACACTATATTTAAGCAATTAAGTGGATTTCATCCAACTAAATTAGGCTAGATTCGGCATATTTGGTTGATTTAAGGTAAAATAATTGGATGAAATCCATTTAATCTTCACTTAATGGTATTCACACGGAAATTAATTGGAGAAAATCCAAAAAAGCCGCAAACTTCGCGGCTCTTTTTGTTGCGGCTCTTTTCCCTTAGCCGGGAATATAGAGCACCTGCCCTTCGGACAAATCTTCATCGGGCAATTTGTTCACTTGCATGATTTCCCGTGCGCTAATGTTGTACCGCTCCGCAATCGAAGCGACCGACTCTTCCTTCTGAACGATGCACATACGAAATTTGCGAAATTGATCTTCCTGATCTTGCTGCAGAAAAAGCTTCTTCCATTCCAAAGCATCCGGCGAGGCCGCTTTTTCGCCCGGCGCAGCGTTTGTTTCGCGCGGCGCCGTATCCGCAAGCTTGCCAAACTCCGTCCGCGGCGGACCGGCTTTTTTCCCCACAACAACCGGAACTTCGTCCTGTTCCGGGACATTTTCCTTAGGCAGCGGCTCCATTTGCCCCGGATTTTCGGCAATCTGCAAATAGGCGTCATGGTCGTCCGGCAATGCGTCCTCCTTTGGCGCGGCTAACGGTTCGTCCTCGCCGCCAGACGGCATGACCAAATCGTCATGTTGGGGTGCTCGATCATCCTGCTCGGGCTGGGTGGAATGATGGATGAAAAACAGTTCCTCTTCAGCTTCTTGTCCATCTTCCTCTGCCGGCAATTTTAGGCCGTTAAGCGCCAAAACGCCGGTAATATGCAAACTTCTTTTGGACAGAATATCGACGTCAAAATTTTCTATATCCGCTTGCACATCACGCATGTCCAACGAGCGGGTAGCCGGAACGGTGATTTCCACCGGGATATCATATTCCAGCCGCTTGCTTTCGCCTGCGTCGTCGCTCAAATAACGCCCCGTCAAATGCAAATATCCTTTTAAAACGTTCTTTCCCGCCGCGGATTGCGCCTGTATATCCGGCGTCAGTTCAATTTCTTCCAATTCTCCGATCCCGGCAGCATCTTCAGGCAGCACGATCCGCTCATAAATGTCAAACCGAAACCCCGTTTGCCGGTCAGCCATCCTGAATCCTCCCTTCCCAAATGTTCTTTATCCATTATATGGGCCAAGGCGAGGGCGCATGCCAGAAACTTGCCGAAGCTGTTCCAATAATGTGCGGAAATCCGCAGGGTAGGGAGATTGCACGGAAACGGTTTCGGAGGAAAAAGGGTGCTGAAAGAAAAGTTCGTGAGCGTGCAGCGCCTGCCGGAAAATGCGGGGATCGGCGCTGCCGTATAACGTGTCGCCGACAATGGGATGCCCGATATAACTTAAATGGACGCGGATTTGATGGGTTCTTCCCGTTTCCAGACGCACTTCCAATAAAGCAAAGCCGGGCCACTGTTCCACAATTTTATATCGTGTTACCGCCTGCTTTCCGCTTGCCGCGACGCACATTTTGCCGTTTATATGCCGGTGGCGTCCGATCGGGGCGGCGATTATCGCTTCTTTACGCGGCGGATTGCCTTTGACGATGGCGCTGTAAACGCGAGCGATCCGCTTTTCCGCCATATCCCGGTCTAAAATACTTTGGGCGAATTCATTTTTCGCATATAACACCGGTCCGCTCGTATCCCGATCCAGGCGGTGAATATGCCGAACCGCCACTTGCTGGCCGGTGCTTTCCAAATAGCCCGCCACAAAATTGGCCAAAGTGCCTGACTCGCCCGCTTCGGTGGGATGCACTTTGATTCCCGCCTCTTTGTCGACAACGAGGCAGAAATCATCTTCATACAATATCTTTATATTTCGCCACTGCGGGGCAAAGCCCAACGGTTGCGCGGGAAAAAGCCGCAAGCGAAGGCGGCTGCCGGACAATCGCAGGTTCTCATCAGTTGTCATTTTCCGGGCCAGGCGGGCCGGAAGCCGCAACTGTCCGCACAAAAAATCCCGCAGCTTGTCCGTGCTGTCCATCCGCATGTGCCCGATGGGCAACTCCAGCCATTCCCCTTTGCGTTTTGCCTGAACCATGCAACCGTCTCCCGAATGTTTATTTCGCCGCTTGATAAAGAAATTCGACTGCCCGCTCGGCCGCTTCCTTGCCCTGGCGGATGCAATCGGGAATGCCCACTCCGTTGTAACCGGAACCGGCCAGTACGATTCCCGGGGCCGCTTCCCTGATTGCGCTTCTTGTTTCCGCAAGCCTGGCCAAATGCCCTACCGGATATTGCGGCATGGCATGTTCCCACCGGCTGACCTCCGCAAACAGCGGTTTCTCGGTAATCCCCATAATTTCTTTAATTTCTTGGCGAACTTTTTCGATCATTTCGCCATCGCTTAAATTACCGGTGACTTCCGCGCCGGCTCTGCCGATATAGCAGCGCAGCACGGCTTTATTTGCCGGCGCCGTATGCAGCCATTTGGCCGAAGTCCAGGTGCATGCTGTGAGCGTTCTACCTTCCGTGCGGGGAATGACAAACCCGGAGCCGTCCATGGCGACGCCGATATCGGATTGCGCAAAACCCAGCACGACGTTGGCTACCGAAACGTAAGGGATTTGGGACAAATAGCCGCTGCCGGGAATTGAAGCCAGCATTTTGGCCGCGGCAAACGCCGGCGCCGCCACCACAACGGCGTCTGCGTACAATTCCTGGCCATCGGACAATTTCACCGCGTATGCGTCCGCTTTTCGCGCGATATTTAACACGCTCGTGCCGAAAATTTGCCCGGCACCGCCCAACGCCATCGCCAACGATTCTACCAATGTGTACAACCCTTGGCGATAAGAAAGGAACATCGATTTTTGCGCCGCCGGCGGAAGCGACGGCGGCAGCGGCACAGCCGCCGATTTTGTTTTGCCCCGCAGCATGCCGAGAATCAGGCTGCGATGTTGCTGTTCGGCGGCGTAAAATTGCGGGAAAGTGGCCATCAGGCTGAGCGACTTCGTTTCCCCCGCATAAATGCCGGCAAGAAGCGGTTCGGCTATATGCGCCAAGACTTCCGTTCCGAGCCGCCGTTCGATAAAGTGGCCCAATGACTCGTCCTCTTTGCCCGCGCGTCTCGGCAACACCAAATCAAGCGCCGCCCTCGCCTTGCCCAACGGCGACAAAAGGCCCGTTTGCACAAACGGCCATACTTTTGTGGGAATGCCGAGCACCAATCCCGCAGGCATCTTATGCAGCTTTCCTTTATGCAATATATATGTTTTTTGCGCTTTCGGGTTGGTTGCCACCAATTCATTTTCCAAACCCAGTTCCCTGGTCAAATCAATCACCGCCGTTTTCCGGGCGAGAAACGAATCGGGGCCGCGTTCAATGATATAATTGTCTTTGCGCAGCGTCTTAATTTTCCCGCCGAATTGCGCATTCTCTTCCACAATTGTGATCGCTAAGCCGTTGCCGTGCCTTGCGGACAATTTTTGCATGTAAAAAGCGGCGCTCAGGCCGCTTACGCCTCCGCCTACGACGATGACATGTTTCCGCTGTTCACCCATGGAAAAGCTTCCTTTCGGTCTAAGAAATCTTGGCAACCACAGACTCCGCGAGCGTCTTCATATATAAAGGATCCGTATTCAAGGATGCGGTCCTTTCCAGATGAATGCCCAACTTCGCCGCCTTTTGTTTGCATTCAATGTCGATATCATAAAGCACTTCCAAATGATCCGAGACAAACCCGACGGGGCAGACCAGCACGTGTTCTATGCCCTCGCCGCGGATTGTTTCCAACACATCGAGAATGTCGGGACCGAGCCACGGTTCGGCTGTGCGCCCGGCGCTTTGCCATGCAAAACGCCATTTCGCGACGCCGGCGCGTTCGGCTACCGCTTGCGATGTCTCCAATAGCTGCTGCGGGTAAGGATCGTTCGCTTCCAAAATTTTTGCCGGCAAGCTGTGCGCCGAAAAAATGACTTCCGTCCGATCGGCTTGCTCCCCGAACCCGGCAAGCCCGGCGCGTACCCGATTGGCGAGCGCCGAAAGCAAGTCGGGGTGCAGATGATACTGATCGACGAAGTTCATCCTGATCCCGCAGGCAACAGCGGTTTCCCGCGCCCGTTTGGTATAATCGCCCACGCTCATCGTGGAATAATGCGGCGCCAGCACAATGCCGACGGCTTCCCGCAATCCGTCCGCCGCCATTTGCTTGACGCCGTCTTCGATGAACGGCGCGGCATGTTTCAACCCCTGATAGCAGACAAAGGAATAGTTTGGATACATGCGGTCAAGTGTTTCTTGCAGCGCGGATACTTGCCTGTTCGTATTTTCGCGAAGCGGGAAAACGCCGCCGACAATCGCTTCATAGCGGCTGGTCAACTCGCCCAGCAGTTCGGGCGAAGGCTTATGTCCGTGGCGGATATGCGTATAATAAGCTTCAATCTGTTCCATACTTTCCGGTGTCCCGTACGACATGACCAACACGCCGATGCGGCGGTTATGCATGCGAATCACTTCCTTGTTTTTGCGCCAGTTGCCGGCGCGAATATTCATGGATAAAATCCGTCAGTTCCCGCAGTTTCGCAAGCGACGCTTCCGGGAAAAGCCCGTGCCCAAGGTTGAAAATATATCCGGGCCGCCGCAACCCTTCATCGATTAATTGTTGCGCCGCCTGCCGCAAGACGGGCAGATCCGCCATCAGCATATAAGGATCCAGATTTCCTTGCAACGCAAAACGGCTGCCGATGCGTTCGCGCGCGGCAGATAACGGCACCCGCCAATCCACTCCGATCACATCCGCCTGCAGATTGCGCAAAAAGGGCAGCAATTCTCCCGAGCCAACCCCGGGGAAATAGATTTTGGGCTCCGTATAGCCGGACAACCGGGCGAAAATCCGCTCAACCGTCGGCAGCACGAATTTGCAAAAGTCAGCCGGCGAAAGCGCTCCGACCCAACTGTCAAACAACTGCACGGCGTCGGCCCCCGCATGGATATGCGCCCGCAAATAATCCGCGGCCATATCGCCCAGCTTGTCCATCAGCATAAACCAGGTTTGCGGATCGTTATACATCAGCGCTTTCGTTCGCATGTATGTTTTTGAGGGTTTGCCTTCAATCAGGTAGCTGGCAATCGTGAACGGCGCCCCGGCAAACGTGATCAATGGCACTTTCAACTCGCCGGCCAAAATGCGGATCGTCTTTAGCACATGCGGCAAATCTTTTTCCACATCAAGCGGGCGCAACTTTGCAACGTCCTGCCGCGTGCGGATCGGCTGGTCAATGACCGGGCCGATATTTTTCACGATATCGAAATCGACACCCAGAGAAGCGACCGGATTCATGATATCCGAATACAAAATGGCGGCGTCGACGCCCAATTTTTTCACCGGCAGCATCGTGACTTCCGCCGCCAGTTCCGGCTGTCGGCAAATCTCGAGCAAGCTGTATTTTTCTTTGATTTTCCGGTAGTCGGGATCATACCGTCCCGCCTGCCGCATGTACCAAACAGGCGTGAATTCCGTTTTCTGCCGCCGGCAAGCGCGGATAAACGTATCCTCATAAACTTTTGCCATATGCTCATTCCTTATCCTATATGATGCCTGTTTCATGAAGCCTTCACAACCGCTTCAACGCTTCCCGGTGCGCGGCAATCGTCCGCTGGATATCATCGTCGGTATGCGCCGCGGACACAAACATCGCCTCAAATTGCGACGGTGCGACGGAAACGCCCAGATCAAGCATGGCGGCGAAATAGCGGTTGAATTTGGCAAGGTCGGATGTCTTGGCCGTCTCATAATTCGTAACGGGAATTTCCGTAAAAAACGGGCAGAGCATCGAACCGACACGGTTGATGGTGATTTCAACTCCCGCTTCCTTCGCGTTGGCGGCAAAGCCTTGTTCCAAAAGCGCCGATTTCCGTTCCAGTTCGGCGTAGACTTCGGGCGTCAATAACCGCAGCGTCGTAAGGCCCGCCGCCATCGCCAACGGATTCCCCGACAACGTGCCGGCCTGGTAAACGGGACCGCTCGGCGCAATAAGCTCCATGATTTCCTTTTTGCCGCCGTAAGCGCCGACAGGCAAACCTCCGCCGATCACCTTGCCCATGCAGGTCAAATCGGGCTTAACGCCGTATAAACCTTGCGCACTGTGAAAACCGACGCGAAAACCGGTCATGACCTCGTCAAATATGAGCAGACTCCCATATTGCGCCGTCACCTGGCGCAAGCCCTGCAAAAATCCTTGCTTCGGCGGAACAACGCCCATATTTCCGGCTACCGGCTCGACGATTACGGCGGCAATCTCTTCGCCGAATTTGGCGAAAGCAAGCTCGACCGCCGCCAAATCGTTATACGGCAGCGTAATCGTATTCCGGGCGACGCTTCCCGGAACGCCGGGGCTGTCGGGCAAGCCCAAAGTCGCCACGCCGGAGCCCGCCTTGATGAGCAGCGAATCGGCATGTCCGTGATAACAGCCGGCAAATTTGACAATTTTGCTGCGGTTTGTATATCCTCTGGCCAATCTTAACGCGCTCATGGTCGCTTCTGTTCCGGAATTGACCATGCGCACCATCTCCACGGATGGCATGCGGCTGCAAACCAGCTTGGCCATTTCCGTCTCGAGGAGCGTCGGCGCGCCGAAACTGGTTCCCCTCTCCATCACATCATGCAGCGCTTGAAGCACGGCGGGGTGGGCGTGCCCGACAATGAGCGGCCCCCAGGAGCCGACATAATCGATAAACTCATTTCCGTCGATATCGAAAATATGCGATCCGGCGCCTTTTTCCACAAACACGGGAGTAAGATCAACCGACTTGAAAGCGCGAACCGGACTGTTCACACCGCCGGGAATATACGTTTTTGCTTCCGCAAAAGCCGCCGCCGATTTGGCGCTGTTTCTGCCGTTTGTTAGCATAAGCTTTGTCACCTCATATATGTCCTTCTTGAAGCCAACGCGCCGCGTCTTTCGCGAAATAGGTCAAAATAATATCGGCGCCGGCCCGTTTCATGCCCGTCAACATCTCCAGCACAACCGCCTTCTCATCGATCCAGCCATTTGCCGCCGCGGCTTTCACCATGGCATACTCGGCGCTCACATTGTAGGCGACCAAAGGCAGATCAAAACGGTCCCTGAGCAGGCGGATGATATCCATATAGGCAAGGGCGGGCTTGACCATCAGGAAATCGGCGCCTTCTTGCACGTCCGACTCCGCTTCCCGCAACGCCTCGCGCGCATTCGCCGGGTCCATCTGATACGTTTTGCGATCCCCGAATTGCGGAGTGGAATGCGCCGCTTCGCGGAACGGCCCGTAAAATGCCGAAGCGTATTTGACCGAATACGCCATGATCGGAATGTGCGCAAATCCGGCGTCATCGAGACCTGCGCGAATGGCCTGCACATATCCATCCATCATGTTCGAGGGAGCAATGATATCCGCTCCCGCTTCCGCCTGCGCAACCGCCGTTTTGACAAGCAATGCAAGCGATTCGTCATTGGCAATTTCCGCGCCGCGCGCATGTTCGCGCACAACTCCGCAATGGCCGTGACTCGTATATTGGCACAGGCACGTATCGGCGATGACCAGCAAATCCGGCGCCAATCGTTTGATTTTGCGGATTGCCTGCTGGGTAATTCCGTCTGCGTCGTACGCGGCTGTGCCGCGTTCATCCTTATGCTCCGGCACGCCGAACAGCAAAACGGCTGCAATCCCGAGCCGAACGATCTCCGCAATTTCATCGTCCAACAAGTCCAGGGAAAAATGGTATACGCCAGGCATGGAAGAGATCTCTTCCTTCACGCCCGATCCATAGGTAACAAACAACGGATAAACCAGATCGCGCACCGCGAGTTGCGTTTCTCTGACCAAATTCCGCATTGCCGCGGAACTGCGCAATCTTCTGTGCCTGACTGCGGGAAAGCTCATGATACATTCCTCCTTAAGCGTATCTTCATAGAATGGCCTCGACAAGCGATTGGATCGTCGCATCCGCCGCCGTGTATGTAACGTTAAGCCCGCATTCGCTTGCGGTTTGCGCCGTTTTCGGCCCAATGCAGGCAATTTCCGCATGCCGCAACAGCGCGAGCGGATCATCGCCGCTTTGCTCGCGCAAAAGCCGCAATAAATTGCGCACGGTTGACGAGCTGGTGAACGTGACAACATGGATCTGCCCGCGCTTTAACCGGCTGATCGCTTCGCTCGCGTCCACTTCCGCGCGGACCGTCTCATATGCGTCTACTTCCGTCACTTTAAGACCGCTTTCGCGCAATTTTTCCGGCAGCCAGTTCCTGGCGATATCGGCACGCGGCAACAATACGCGCTGTCCGCGCCGCAAATGGGGGGAAAGGGCGGCAAACAAACCTTCGGCCACAAATTGCTCAGCCGAAAAATCGGGGAAAATCCCTTGCGCCGCAACAGCGTCATACGTTTTCGGGCCGACCACGGCGATTTTCGCGTTGCGCATTTGGCGTATATCGATCTGTTGCGCTTTTAGTTCCTGAAAGAAAAACTTAACCCCGTTTGCGCTTGTAAATATAAGCCAATCATACCGGGACAATCGCGTTAACGCGTCCCGCATTTTTTGCCGTTGCGCTTGCGCCTGCGGCGCGCGCGTCGCAATTACGGGCAGTTCCAACGGTTCGCCGCCCAGATGCGCGATCAGCCCGGCCAACTCTCCGGCTTGCTCGGCCTGGCGGGTAATCAGCACCCGTTTGCCGAACAGCGGTTTTTTTTCAAACCAGGCAAGTTTGTCCCGCAATGTCGCCACATCACCGATCACGGTTATCGCCGGCGGCTTGAATCCGCTTGCTTCGATCGCGTCGGCAATGGTCGCGAGCGTTCCGGACAAGGTGCGCTGCTCCGGCGTAGTTCCCCAACGGATGAGACAAACCGGCGTTTCCGGCGGCTTGCCGGCGGAAAGCAGCTTTGCGGCAATATGGCGAATGCGCGCGACGCCCATGACAAATACAAGCGTATCGACCCCGTGCGCCAAGTGTTCCCACCTGATGCGTTCATCCAGCTTATCCGGGGATTCATGTCCGGTGACGACGGCAAAGGAAGAGGCGAAGTCGCGGTGCGTCACGGGAATGCCCGCATATGCCGGAACGGCAATGGCGGACGTAACGCCCGGCACAATTTCGTATGCGATGCCGTTTTGCGCGAGCAATTCCGCTTCTTCGCCGCCCCTGCCGAAAACAAAAGGATCGCCGCCCTTCAAGCGTACGACGGTTTTTCCGCGCAGCGCGTATTCCACAAGCATCCGGCTGATCTCCTCCTGACGCATCGTATGCCTGTCGGCGCGCTTGCCGACAAAGACTTTCTCCGCGTCGTCCCGGCAGTGTTTCAACAGCCGCGGGCCAACCAACCGATCGTACACAACCACATCTGCCGCTTGCAACAGTTTAAGGCCGCGCACCGTGATCAATTGCGGATCGCCCGGTCCGGCGCCAACCAAATATACTTTCCCCGTGCGTGCCATCGCTTAACCCCTAACTTGCGCCAAAATGTCGTCTGCTCCCCGTTCGATCAACCGTTCCGCCAGGATTGTGCCCAATTGTATTGGATCGGCGCCAACCGCCGATTCCCGCAGCATGCGGCTGCCGTCCGGCGCGCCGACCATGCCGGTGAGCCGAATTGCCCCGGCATTTCCGGCAGAAGCCGGGTCATTTACGAACTCCGCAAACGCTCCGAGCGGAATTTGGCATCCCCCATCCAAACGGTTCAAAAACGCTCTTTCCGCCGCAACGGTCATCTGCGTCTTTTGATCGTTAACAAGCTTGAGCAACTCCAGCATTTCCCTGTCGTCGGCGCGGCACTCGATCGCCAGCGCCCCCTGGCCGACAGCGGGCAAACAAATGTCAACGGGCAATCGTTCCGTGATGCGGTCTTCCCAGCCCATCCGGATCAATCCCGCCGCAGCCAGCACCACCGCGTCCAGGCCCGCGGAGGCGAGTTTGCGCAAGCGCGAGTCGATATTGCCGCGAATGGATTGCAGCTGTAAATCCGGGCGGCTCGCTTTTAGCTGGCAGGAACGCCGCAGGCTGCTTGTGCCGACTTTCGCGCCTTGCGGCAGCTCGGCAAACGGTCTCCCGTCCCTGGTTATAACGCAATCGCGCGGGTCCGCCCGTGTCAGCACCGCACCGAGCACAAGCCCGTCCGGCAATTGCGCCGGCACATCTTTCATGCTGTGTATGGCGATATCAATCTCGCCTTCGTAAAGCGCTTGCTCCAATTCCTTGACGAACAGCCCCTTCCCGCCCACTTTGGATAACGTAACGTCCAGAATGCGATCGCCTTTGGTAACGATTTTCTTTGTTGCAAACCGAACATCAAGCCCGCGCTCGGCGCATGCTTTTTGCAAAAGTTCAATCGCTTGTCCCGTCTGCGTGACGGCAAGCGCGCTCTGCCGGGTTCCCACGTAAATCGTCTTCATGTCGCGCCTCCAATAATTCCCGCAAAATCGAATCCCGATTCGCCATAAAAGTGTCATTGCCGATTTGTTCCAGTATACCCCATTGCAGCGCGGATGCCAAAATACGGCGCCGCTTGTCCGCGCTAAAATTCGCTATTTGGACCTTGCTGCGCAACTCCTCAAGAAACTCGACATACGTCGCATATTCCGGGCCGAATTCATCCGCCAGGCGCCGAATCAATTGCCGTGCCAACAGTGGGCTGGCTCCCCCTGTCGCCACGCATATTTGCAGTTTGCCGCGGCGAAGGCACGCCATATTGCGCATATCGCCTTTTTCGGGCTGACTTACGTTGTTGGCAAAAACGCCCTGTTTTCGCGCATCCGCGCAAACTCGCGCATTCACATCATCCGAATCGGTGCAAGCGAATGCCAGACTCGCCCCGCGCAATACGTCTTCGCCGTATTCCCGCAGCAACACGCGCAAGTTGCCGGCCAAGCGCATGCGCTCGATCCCGGCCGTTACGACCGGACTGACGACAACGACTTCGGCAGCGGCGGCGAGCAAGGCGGCGATTTTTCTTTCCGCCACCTTGCCGCCCCCTACGACCACGCATTTTTTCTCCTGCAAATCAAGGAGGATCGGATAAAGCTCAGGCAACGGCGGTTACCTCCAAATCCATTGGTGAAACTGCGATACCCAGTTAAAGATCGCATAATTAGCCACGACAAACGCAAATGCCGCCAAATTCCAGCGAACCAACGTGCTGCCCGGCTTGCGGCGAGCAATGCGCTGAATCAGATAAAATCCGTACGCGGCGATAATGATAAGCGAATTTAGCACTTTCGGATCAAGCAACAAGCGGTTTTCGCCGGTCAGGACGATCCAGACAACGCCCAGCACCAACGACGAAACAAACAACGGAGTGCCGAACAGCACGCACAAGTAGGCGCCGGTTTCAATGCTCTTCAGATTCGGCAGCCTTTTGGCAGTCGCGTCCCATTTTTTGCGCTTTAACTTGCTGTTTAAAATCAAATACATGCCGCACAAAACCGCCGATACGGTGAACGCCGCATATCCGGCTATCGCCAGCGACACATGCACAAACAACAATTCATCCTGAATATCCCAACGCGCAAGGAGCGGCGACACATACTCGTCGCTGAAAAAATTCAGCGCCGAAACCGCAAAGCCGACCAGATTGATGAACAGCAAAAACAAATCCATCCGCATGAAAAAATTCAAGGCAAGCGACAACGTCACAATCAGCCACGAATAGAAAAAAAGCGAGTCAAACATGGAAAAGGCGGCCGGCGCTTGCAACGACGACGCCCGCATGAAAAAGAAGAGCGTTTGCAAAACCCAGACAAAAGCAAGCAACCCTGTGCCTGTTTGTTTTGCTCTCCGGCTTTTTCCCACAAAATCGGAGAAATAAAACAACAGGCTCAGGGCATACAAATACATGATCGCATCATACATCCAGCTTTTTGCTACCATCGCCATCCTCCCGCCGCAGGCGCGATCAGGAACGAACAATCGCCGGAGAAACAGGGGTCAACGCATCCTTGATCAGGCTGTCCGTTTCAGCGGGCTTGTCCTTCCCGGCAAGTGCCGCGTCTTCCTGAATCAGGCCTTCCAATGCAAACAATTGCGTAAACAACGCCATTGCTTCCTGGCTGCGCTTTTCCGCGGCCAGTTCTTTAATCCGCAAGATCGGCTCATGGATCATTTGGTTGATCATGCTTTTGCTCAGTTTGCGAATGACTTTGACCTCGTGCTCGGACAAGTCGGGAAGCTTGCGCAGCAAACTTTCCATCGTGTCATGATGGATGGCTTCCGCTTTTTCCTGCAAGGCGCGAATAAGCGGACTGACGCCCAGCGTTCTGTACCACCGGGCAAAGGCATCCATTTCCTGCGCAATCATCTGCTCAACCTTCACGGCTTCCCGTTTGCGAATGGCTATATTGGCATCCACGATGCCTTGCAAATCGTCAATATCGTACAGATAAACATTTTGCAATTGGGCGATGCCGGGATCAAGATCGCGCGGAACCGCAATGTCGATCATAAACAAAGGCTTCGCCGGACGGCGGGACATCACCCGTTCCACCTGCGCGCGCGTTAAGACAAGCCCATGCGCCCCCGTCGAACTGAGCACGATGTCAATATCCTTGTCAACGAGCGCCGCCTCGATTTCCTCCATCGCGCATGCCGCCCCGGAAAAACTTTTGGCCAACTGTTCCGCTTTGTTCAGCGTCCTGTTCGCCACCACCACCTGGTCAACGCCGCTTGCCAGCAAATGTTTAACGGTTAATTCGCTCATTTTGCCCGCGCCGATCACCATCACATTTTTTTTCCGGAAGCTGCCGAAAATGCGCTTGCCCAATTCAATCGCGGCATAGCTGACCGATACCGCGTTTTCGCCAAGTTCCGTTTCGGAATGGGCTCGTTTGGCCAGCGTCACGGCTTGTTTAAACAGGGTATTGAACAAGGTTCCGGTCGTTTTTTGCCGCTGCGCGATCAAAAACGCCTGTTTCACCTGCCCAAGTATTTGCGTTTCGCCGATTACCATGGAGTCAAGGCCGCAGGCGACCTGAAACAAATGCCGGATCGCCGCGTCGTCTTCGTAGGTTGTGAGCAAGCCGGAAAATTGGTGCAGCGGAATCCGAAACCATTCGGACATAAACGTCCGCACATAATGCCCGCAAATATACTTGCGGTCAACCACCGCATAAATTTCCGTCCGATTGCACGTGGACACAATGACACATTCCAAAATGCTTCTCGTCTGCCGCAGCCGCTTTAGCGCTTCGGGCAAATCCTCTTCGCTAATTGTAAACTTTTCGCGCAACGCAACGGGAGCTTTCCGATAATCCAGCCCGATAGCCAAAATGTGCATGTGCCTCACCTACATTTTATCATTTCCGCCAAGAACGTCATGTAGCATTATAACACAATCTGTACGGCGCTCGCAGGCCAAATTTGAACAAATTCCGACAATTGATACTTATTCTATTCTTGACGGGCGCAATGCTTCATACAACGCCGTGTCCAATAATTTCAGTTTTTCATTTTGCGAGGAATATATGCCCCCGCCGCTGGAAAACAGCGCGCCATACACTTCAAACATTTGCGAAAAAATGCCGGACGCGTTCTGCAAAGTTTCCGTTTCTTTTTTGTTGAGCGGGCGATCTCCGCCGATTTGCAGCCGCAATATATATTCCAACAGCTCGCCGATAGACTTCAATTCGGTCAAATGCTTTTCGCCAACCGCAAGCACCAGGCGTTCATGCGTATAATCCGCCGCATATGCCGCCTGCCTTAACACATCCAGTTGCCTGGTCGTCGCGATCGTTCCCGTCTCGCTCAAATAACCGTTCAGCACTTCCATCTGGAATAACGCCACCTGGTACAAAAGCCGCCGCGGATCCGCGTTCGCCTGATGATCGTCCCGCAAAAGCGCCGCCAATTGGTAAACCATGAATGCGGTCAAAATAAACGCGATGACGGCGGTCATACTGATCCGTTTTTTCCGATATGCCATAAGCATCTCCCCGCCTTGTCTTCTTACCAATTATTACTATGGGGAGAAAAAACAAAAAAGACTATGGAATCGGAAGAGACCATAGTCAGCCATCTATTGCCTGTTTGGCTTATCGCTTATTTCGCCAATTCCATTTGTTTGACAACGGGAGAATCCACCTGAATTTCGCCCAACCCGCGAATCAACTTTTTGGCGTACACTTTTTCAGGCTTTAGAACCGAAACCAGGCAGTCAACCGCCACCTGCGGATCAACTGTTTCGCCGCACGTATAGCAGTCGATCGCGGCAAATCCTTTCTCAGGATACGTGTGGATGGAGAGATGACTTTCCGAAAGCATTACCAAAACTGTCGCTCCTTGCGGCTCGAATTGTTTGGATTGCACCGACAAAACTGTCGCGCCGGATGCCTCGGCTGCTTCGACAAGTTGT
>DASVDB010000047.1 GCA_036381315.1 Bacilli bacterium
GCAGCGAGGCTCCAGCCATTATGCGGGAAAATATACTGATCCTTTTCGATATCAAGGCGCCGAAGGAACTGCAAGATGTCGCGGTTGTTCATGAGAACAGCACTATTTCCGGGGAAATTCGGGTTGGAGATACTTTGATCATTGATTCCCATGAATTTTCTGTTACTTTTGTCGGCAATCAAGTGCACCGGTCTCTTCAGGAATTGGGCCATGTTTCATTTAAATTCAGCGGAGAAGACAACGATTTGCCGGGAACAGTCTGTGTGGAAAACAAAGAAATTCCTCCGATCATAAAAGGCACCAGAATCACTGTTGTCCGGAAATAAAAAAATGCAATTTCGGCCAAATTTGATCCGGGAATGCAGGAGAATTCAGGATCATTGCCAAGTCGGTGTAGTTCGGGAGTGAGCAACATGTTGAAAGGAATACCGGTAACGCCGGATATCGCCATCGGCCCGGCGCTTGTTCTGGTAAACAAAGAACAAACAGCGAAAAAACGAATTGTGCCCGCAGTTCAAATACCGCACGAAAAGGAAAAAATAAATGAGGCGATCGACAAGGCGAAAAAAGAGATTGTATCCGTAATGAAAAGTTTGGAGGATCAGGGCCTATCCGCTGAGGCCGGAATCATTGAGGGACAGTATATGCTATTGTCCGATGACAATCTCCTTTCCGACATGGACGTCATTTTCGCCAATGAGTCCTGCGACGCTGCCTGGGCTGTTCACAAGGTGTTCGAACAATACATTCATACGTTTGAATTGATGGAAGACGAATATCTGAAAGAACGCATACAGGACCTGCGGGATATCAGGCAGCGGCTCCTGGCTCTTTTAAACGGCGACTCATTGGTTAAATTGCATCAATTGCCCAATGAAGTGATTATTGCGGCATATGATCTGACGCCGTCTATGACAGCGCAGATTGACAAGTCCAAAGTAAAGGGATTTGTCACCGAAATCGGCAGCGGAACAAGTCATACCGCCATATTGGCCAGGACATTGTCAATACCCGCTGTAGTCGGTTGTCAACATCTGACGGAAGAAATCCACGACGGTGATCTCGTGATTATTGACGGGAAACAGGGAATTATTTTCATTAATCCCGACGAAGCGATCTTGCGGGAATATCGCGAAAAGAAAAAGCAATGGGCCAAATTTCGCTCCGGATTGGACGAACTTAAAGTTGTCAGGCCGGTGACAAAGGACGGTCTGGAAGTTGAATTGCTGGCCAACATTGGGCACCATCGGGAAGCGGAAATGATCGAACAGTACGGAGCGGACGGAGTCGGTTTATTCCGAACGGAATTTTTATTTATGGACAAAAATCAAATGCCTTCGGAGGAGGAGCAGTTTGCCGCGTACAGTTCGGTTGTCCGGCGAATGAACGGCAAGCCGACGACGATCCGAACATTGGATTTGGGCGGGGACAAAAAAGTACCATATATCGATTTTCCGGCAGAAATGAATCCCTTTCTGGGCTTTCGGGCAGTTCGTTTTTTCCTGAAGCATCCCGATATTTTAAGAACGCAGCTAAGAGCGATTATCCGCGCCGGACAGTTCGGACCTATCCGCATTATGTTTCCCATGATCTCAACCGTACATGAAATGATACAATGCCGTCGATTGGCTGAGGAAGTCATGGAGGAACTAAAAAATGAAGGCCGGCCAACGGGCGAAAACATACAGATCGGGATGATGATTGAAGTGCCGTCGGCCGCATTAATAACGGATCAGTTGACGGATTTTGCCGACTTCTTTAGCATCGGAACAAATGATCTGATTCAATATACGATTGCGGTTGACCGCATGAATGAAAATGTCGGCTATTTATACAATCCGACCCATCCCGCTGTTTTGCGCCTAATCAGTTTTGTATGCAAAAAGGCCAAGGAAAAAGGCAAAATGGTGGGAATGTGCGGGGAGATGGCCGGAGATCCGGCGTATACCGAAATATTGCTCGCGCTCGGATTGGATGAACTCAGCATGAGCCCGTCGCAAATTCCATTGATCAAAAACAACATTATTAATATTTCGTTGCCGGAGGCCAGAGGAAAACTGGACGCCGTCATGAAAGAGCGGAGTGACGCGAATGATACAGCATGAAACCCGGATTTTAAATAAAACCGGTCTTCATACTCGCCCAGCCAAAGAGTTGGTGAAGTTGGCGGGAAGTTTCGAATGCGACATCAAAATTATGAAAGATACGAAGGTTGCCAATGCGAAAAGTTTTCTCAACGTCATTTCCTTGGGAGCGGCGAAAGGGTCGGTAATCCGGATTACCGCGGATGGAAAAGACGAGAAAGAAGCGATGCAAAAAATCGTTGATTTGATTGAAAATAAGTTTGGAGAAGATGAATAAAAGATTCGGGATAAAGCCATTGCCACGCAATTTCGGGCAATGGCTTTATTTTTAACAAGAGTAAAATAATATGGGAGGTTTCCGGTTGTATAAAATAGTATAATACAAGAAATGATAACTTTCGCCAAAAAGGATTGCAAAGGTTTATGAATTTGTTTGAAGTGATTCCGGAGGGGCTGTTTCAGCTTTTGACGGGGGCCAATCGGAAACTGTACGCGGAAGCGTTGCTTCTTTTATATGAGCATTCACAACGGGAACGGTTTGGCATCCGTTACGAGGTAATGCGGGATTTGTTGCAGGAATTGCTGGAAACCCAAAGCGACGCGGGCATGCCGATGGCGCTCGAGGAGGATGAACCCGCCGCCGCGGAAGAGGCGGGGCAGGTCACGTTGGAAGATTATGCGCGGGTGCAAGCGAACGCAATGTTGCGCCGATTGGAGCGGTTAAAATGGATCGACGTGGAGACGCGCAGCCAGTTCGAAGCTTACATTGTGCTTCCCCACTATGCCAGCCGGCTGATCGGGGTATTCCAGGAACTGTGCGAAGCCCGGACGGTTGAGTATCAACGTTTTGCTTTTGTAACTTATCAGCTGTTGACCGGCGAGGAAGCCAAGCTGCGCCCTTGTTTTGCCGTGATGGAAGCGGCGCAGGTGACGAAGCAATTCCGTCAGGAATTGATCGCCCTTTACAATAACATGAAACATCACATGGAGTCGGTGGTGCAAAAAACTTCCATCCGGGAAGTGCTGGATCATCATTTTGAAACGTACAAATCGCAAATCGTGGATAAAAGCTACCATCGCCTCAAAACTTCCGATCATGTCGCCCGGTATCGGTTTCAGATTTTGCGTACGGTGCAACAGTGGCTCCTGGATCGGGAACTGCTGCAGGAAGCCGCCATGGACGGCGTTAAAAGCGAATTATATGGCACCGCAGAGGAGGCGGAGCATGCCGTTCGCGAGGCGCTATTTTTCATTGAGGAGACGTATGTCGGGCTCGAGGAAATTTTTTATCAGATCGATGTGCGGCACAACCAGTACCTTCGTGCTTCTTACGACAGGGCGAGATATTTGAGCCAGCAGTTTGCAGGATTGGATCGGCGTTTAGCCCGGCTTATTGAGCAGCTCGGCAAAGAAACGCAGGAATCGGAGTTCGCACTATTTACGCTCTGTCAAGTGCGCGGGTGGTCGGAGCAATCGTTATATGCGCCCCGTCGCCGCAAGGCGGCGCATCAGCCGGAGAAGCATGTGACGATCCCGATTCCGGAGCATGTAATGGAAGAATTGCGGCAACGAAATATCGAGAAAATGCGCAAGGCGATCACGCGCAAAAAAGTGGATCATTATGTTTTGTCCCGAATGGGCGACCGCAAACGCATGGAGATTGCCGAGCTTGCGCCGCGCAACGCCGAAGAATTCATCATGCTGGGATACGTGTACTTGTACGGCTCGGACGGCGGTTCGCGTTTTCGCCTGGATCGCTCAGCCGGTCGTCCGGTCGTGCGGATCGGCGGTTACCGTTTTCATAACCATGACATTGTTCGCGCGCAACAGGGAGGTCGCATGCCGTGATATTTCAAGATTTGAGTGATTCCGAACAGTTAAAAGTCAAAGAAGCGATTCAAAGGCTCCTGGAGACGAACATGCTGGTTAAAGACAAGGAGCGCGATGTATACGCGACGATACGCCGTCATCGGGTTGCCCTGGAAAGCTATTATCGTTTTCTCGGCTGGGAATTGGTTGTTGATGAACGACATGAATGCGTCTATTTGCATATTCCGGACAGCCGCTTGCGTCGTCGCTTGGATCGTGAACAGACGTTATGGCTGCTTGTGCTTCGTCTTCTGTACGAAGAGAAGCGGCAAGGTTTGTCGCTCTCCGAATACCCGATGGTGACGCTCTACGAGATTCGCAGCAAATACGAATCGTTCCGGCTGGAATGGATTAATCGAACGACATTGGACAAGCTTTTGCGCATGTGCGCGCAAACCCAATTGCTGGAGCCGCTCGATTCCGACAACCGATCCGACGACGCGCGCTTCAAGTTGTTTCATACCTGGATTTATTTGATCCAGGCGGACGAAATGAAAAATTTGCTCGATAAACTGGAGGCACATTTGCCGAACGGCGAAAGAGGGGGTGAGCAGGATGAAATGGATGAAGCGGCTGCGGTTGATTAACTGGCATTATTTTCAGGATGTCACAATGGAATTCGGTAAACAGACCTTGATAACCGGACAAAATGCCGTCGGCAAGTCCACGATTATTGATGCGTTGCAGGTGCTTTTTGTCGCCGACCAACGGATGATCCGTTTCAATGCAGCCGCCCATGATGACGCCAAACGTAGCTTTATCCATTATTTGCGGGGGAAAATCGGCAGCGACGAACGTTCCTTTTTGCGGGACGGCGATTTTACAACCTACATCGTTGCGGAGTTTCGGGACGAGGATCGGAAAGAATGGTTCGTTGTCGGCGTGGCGGTCGATGTGTATCGGGGCGGCTCGGCGACGGAGGAAGAATATTTCATCCTGGCGGATTGCAAGCTGGACGATCTGGAATTCGTCAATTCCAATGGAATATTATTCAACCGCGATGGATTTCGCAAACGCTATGGCGGAGATGGCGCACGAATCGGCGCGCCGGCCGGCAGAAGGGTACTGTTCGAGCGAAACAAATCCAATTATCAGAAAGCTTTGCTTGCCCGGTTGGGGCAATTGCATGAGCGGTTTTTTACGATTTTCACCAAAGCGCTTTCGTTTAAGCCGATCCAAAATATCCGCGCCTTCGTTTACGACTATATTCTCGACAGGAAAGAACTGCAGCTTAATTTGATGCGGCAAAATTTCGAGATCCATGAACGATATCAGCGGGAGCTTGAACTGCTTCAGGAGAGAAAGCAAGAGCTTCAGGAAATCCGAGATTGCTATGGACAATATGTCAAGTATAAGGAAACGGCGCGGGAGCAGGATTACGTCATTCGGCGCCTGAAGGCGGTTTACGAAAGCGAAAATCTGGAGCAAACGGAACGGGAAAACGCCGGGTTGGCGGACAAGCTTAAGCGGCTGGAAGGTGAGATTTCTCTCGCCAAGCTCAAGCAAGAAGAAGCCAGAGGCAAGCAACAAGAAGCGTACCAACGCTGGCAAAATCATGCCGCAGAGAAGCGAAAGCGCGAGCTGAACGAGGAGATTGCGCAATTAACCGCGCAACAGCACGAGGGAGAACGGTTGTTGCGCATCTATCAGGCGCAGCTATTGCGGGAACGGCAATTGTTGACTGGCCTGGCCGATTGGCCGGACAATCCGTTCTGGACCTGGGAGCCGGGCGAGCTGGATTCGTTGCGTCGTTATCAGGAAAGCATGGCGCATCTGGAAGCGTTGGCCCGTTCCGGGTCGATCGCTGTTCATGAGGAGGAGGATTGGAAGCGGGATCTCAAACAAATCGGAGAAAGTCTGGCGAAATGGCGC
>DASVDB010000048.1 GCA_036381315.1 Bacilli bacterium
TTTTTCCAGCCACTTCGCCACCGGCCATCACCTCAGTGGAGCAATTTCCAGATCGATTTTCGCTTTGTCGATACCCCATTCGTTCGCAATAAACTCCAACAATTGGCTCCGCAGCCCGCCTAACTTCCGGTTTTCCTCCCCATCCTGCGCCGCTGCGGCAACCGCCCGCGCCTGATCGTCCAGTTTAATTTGGATCCGCACAGGCTCCACTTTGCGCATCGTACTTTGCTTACTTTTTTCCGTTTCCGCATCTTGCGCTTGCGTTTGCCCCGTGCGCGGAATGAGGGAAATCCGCAAGCCCGTAATCGCCGGTTCGTTGTTTTCTTCCGCAACTGTCGCTTCCGCCGCCGTGACTTCAACCGGAAACGCGGCTTCGATCTGTTTTGCGATGCGTGCGGAAAGTTCCTGTTCAACCATTTGCCAAGCTTTTGCCTCTTCTTGTTTCCGTAATGCTTCGCCTTTTGCCAATATGCTCTCCAAAGGCTGAAAATCCGCACCGCTGTCCAACATCCCTGGTTGCGCGGAAAATGCCGCAACCGTCAGTTTCTGCAAATCGACGCGAAACAACGCATGCACGACCGGCGTTAAAACCGTCAGCAAAATGAACAGGCTGATTACGACCTTGACGTACCGCTGCATGCTGCTGTTGGGCAAAAGCAAGTCGACAAAAGCGGCAAGCAAGATGACCAGCACGACATCCCGCAGCCATTCGCCCAACCATGCGATCACTGCCGCCACCTCCCGCAAGATGAAGGGTTACCGCATCATTACCGATATGTTGCCTGCCGAGATCATGACGGTTACGGCAAGAAAGAACATCAACCCGACTGTGGCCAGCGCGGCAAAAACATAGATCAGGCTTTTGCCGATCGTATCCAGGCATTTGGTGATCGGGCTGCTTCCCAACGGCTGCAACACGGCTGCGGAGAGATTGTAGACAAACGCCAGCGCCAAAATTTTCACGGCCGGAAAAGCGCAGAGCAATAAAATGATCACGACGCCGACCAGGCCAATCGCGTTTTTCACGATGAGTGAAGCGCTGACAACCGCATCTGTCGCATCGGAAAACAGCGAGCCCACAACCGGGACGAAATTGCCGGTTACGTATTTGGCGGTTCGTAGCGTTACGCCGTCCGTAACCGCCCCGGCCACGCCCTGCACGGAAATGACCCCGAGAAAAACGGTGAGGAACACGCCGAGCATGCCTACGCTGACTTTGCGCAGCAAATCGGCCAATTGTGTCACTTTATACTTGTCCGACAGGGTGCTTACGATGTGCAGAACCGCCGAAAAAAACAAGAGCGGAAATATAATGGTATATATAAGCGTGCCCACGGTATGCACCATGAACACGATGAGCGGGTGCATCACCGATGCGGATACGACGTTCCCCATCGATGCCAGCATCGTCAAAAGCAGCGGTATCATTGCCGCCATGAAGTGGATCATATTTTCAATCGCCGACTTCGCGTAACCGATTGCCACGCTGAAACTGTTGATGGCAATGATGATTAAAACGGTATAAACAATGGCGTAAGCGATTTTACTGATCGAATTTTTCTCGAACGCTCCCTGCAGCGTTTGCAGAATTTGGCTGAATACGCTGAGTACGACGATCGACGCCAGCAATTTGCCGTTTACCAGCAATTCATGAAAGAGATATGCCGCAAGCCCTTTAAGCGCCTGGATAAAGTGGAAGCCCTCGCCGCCCGGCACGATCATTTCCATGATGCTGGGAGCTTGATTGTCGGGAAAAAAGCCGCCGTATTCATCCATCAGTTTGCGCCAATATTCATTGACCTGTTCGGTTTCCGGCGAGTTGGCCTGCTCCTTAACAAGCGTATCCAGCGGATCGTTCGCCGCCATAACACCGGCGCTCCCCAGGGGGTGACACAGAAACACAAGAAAAAATGCCGCCGCAATGCGCAACGTTGCCTTCGCCATCTTGATCCCACGCTTCAACGAGTTTTCCCATCCCTGCATCTTAAGCGGGCAACAACTTCATGACCGTCTCGATGATAACCGTGATTATCGGTATGGCCATCACCATGATGAGAATTTTTCCGGCCAGTTCGATTTTGCCGGCGATCGAATCCTGTCCGGCGTCCCGCACGATTTGCGCGCCAAATTCAGCAATATAAGCCACCCCGATAATTTTCAATATTGTCTTCACGAAAATCATATTGACATTCGATTTCGCCGCCAAATCCTGCAGCACGCCGATAATCTCGCGAATGCTTGCGATCAGCAAAACGAGTATGACAATTCCGGTGAAAACGGAGATAAAAAAGGCGAAGAGCGGTTTTTGCTCCTTGACAATTAGCGCCAGCACCGCAGCGATAAGGCCCAACCCGACAATCTGGACGATTTCCAAGGCATCTCACCCTACTGAAACAAAAAAATGGTTTTGATTTGCTTGAACAGATCGTCCAACAGATGCACAACCATAAACAGCACGACGACAAAACCGATTAGCGTAACCCAATGTGCCATGTCTTCTTTGCCCATTTGCTTCAATACCGTATGGATCATGGCAATGATGATGCCGATGCCGGCAATTTGAAAGATCGAATTGACTTCAACATTCATTCGGCGCACCTCGCTCGGTGAAATTCAATAGAGCACGATAACCACCAGCGCCCCAAGCAGAAATCCCAGGCTTTTCCACATCTTCTCGTAGCGTCTGCGCTCTTCCAGCGCTTCCGCTTCTTCCCTTTGCAGTTCATGAATCGCGAGATGCAGATGCTTGAGCTGATCTTCTTTGCCGGATGCCCCCAGGATTGCTCCCAATTGGAGCAGGATCTCTTTTTCCGTTCGCCTGAGCGCGGTTTTGGGCCAAAGCAAAAGCACATTTTCCCGCCACACTTCATCAACGCTCAAACCTTGCGCCATTGACAGCTGCTCCGACGTTGCCTGAAACAACGCGGAGAGGGGAGCGGATAACCGCTTACCCAATTTTCCCAAAGCTTGCGGCAGCGGCGTAAAGCCGTAGCCGATCTCCGTTGCCAATGATTGCAGGGCATGCACCAATTCGCGAATCTGTTGCGGACGGTCGGCAAGCTCTTTCGCCTTGGCGAAGCCCGCCAACGTGCCGGCGATAAGCACAAGGGCCGTTCCGATCAATTTCAGCACGGCGTCATCCCTTTCTGCCAAGCTGCGGCGGCGCCTGCGGCCACGCGGACAAGCTGCGAACCGTCCGCCGCACAAAGCTTCATTTCCGGCGTTCCGCCGCCGCTGCGGCGCAATATGACAAACCGTTCAAACAAATTGCCCGCGATCATTTCGCGGAAAGTCGGGCGGCAAGCAAGCTCCGCCAAATCCGCGCCGTGCGCCGTCGCCAGCACGCGCACGCCCGCTTTAATGGCCTCCTTAAGCGCTTCGGCATCCTCGGCTGTGCCGATTTCATCCACCACCAGCACTTCGGGCGACATGGAGCGGATCAGCATCATCATTCCTTCCGCCTTGGGGCAGCGATCGAGCACATCGGTTCTGGGACCAAGGTCGAAGGTCGGAACGCCGGCTTCACAACCCGCGATTTCGGATCGCTCATCGACGATCCCCACTTTTTTGCCCCGCCACGGCAAGCCGTTGGGCCATTCGCCGGAAGACAATAACCGGGCCAAATCGCGGATTAATGTTGTTTTGCCTTGCTGCGGCGGCGAAACGATCAGCGTGTGGCAGATGGTTTGGTTCGGCACATCCACGAGGCCGGGCAGCAGGGCTGCTCCCACTCCAATCACCTGGCGGGCGATCCGTATGTTAAAACTGGCGATGTCTTTAATGAATTTCACTTTCCCCTGTTCTACCGCCGCGCCTCCGGCAATGCCCACGCGATGGCCGCCGCGGATCGTAATATAGCCTCGTTTCAGTTCTTCTTCCAACGCATAAACCGAGTGGCAGGTTAAAATATCAATCAGCTTGCGACATAATTCCCGATCCGGAATAAAAGCGCGCAAGTGGCTGCGCGTTGGTTCGCCCCCGGCGGTTACAAAAGCATAATCCCCGGAAAAACCGATTTCCAACGGCCGTCCCGCTCGTATCCGCAATTCCTCCAGGCCGGATAATACATCCCGGGGAAGCCGGCGAATCTGGCTGTGCAGAGGCTCAGGCAAAAGTGACAACACCGATTCCAGCATGCGCAAATCCCCCCCAGTTGTCCGCGCCACTCATCTCATATGTATGCTTGGCCCTGCTTTTTATGAACAAGTTTACTTTTTAAATATCCCGAAGAAAATGCAGCTTACGCCGACCAGGATCCATACAAACCGCCCGAAGGATATTTTGTCGGCAATCCCGACCAGCCCGATGGAAGTGGTCGAAACGAGCACCAAAGGGCCGACCAATGCCAGTCCCGAGTTAACCAGCAGCGCCTTGTCGATTTGGTTCAACTTCAACATGAAAATGGCCGCCAACAGTTCCAGGCTTCCGGAAAAAATCCGCAGCATCGCCATGCTCAACACGAGCTTGTTGATCACGATTCACACCTCACGCTGGCGGAGAAACAGGCTTCATTCATGGCAGCGCCTATTCTCCTTTTGTATTTGGCATCTTGTACCTGTTTTTATATGTATGCGGACTGGCTCGCGATCTTGCCACGAACTCACTGGGCACATCCCCAGCCGGCCCCGCATATATTGCACAATGAAAACATACATTTTATTTAC
>DASVDB010000049.1 GCA_036381315.1 Bacilli bacterium
ATCCGTGATGCATTGGGTTCCGCTTTTCGCGAAGCTGTCGACAGGTTGGACCATCATGATCGCGACGCTCGCCGCGACTGCCATTGGCGCGCTTATTTTCCCGCAAAAAGGTGACAATCGATGAATCAGGAAGCGCTCTTAATCGTCCTTGGCATGGCGCTCGTTACTTACATTCCGCGCATGCTGCCGCTCGTGGTGTTGCAACATTTGAAACTGCCTGCTTTTTTGCGGCGGCAAATGGAATTGATTCCGTATGCGGTGTTGGGCGCTCTCATATTCCCCGGCGTTTTATACTCGACCGCCAGCATTTGGTCGGCTGTCGCCGGCGCAACCGTCGCCGTCTTGCTTTCCCTGTTGCGCGCCAATTTATTGCTCATCGTGCTGGGAAGCATCGCCGCCGTTTACGCTGTGGAAGCCATATATTTGTGAGTTTTCCCCGCACATTGCTAACGGATGCCAGTGCGGCTATTTGCCGAAAAAAGGCTGCGCAATAATTTTAACGGTCGCCACTGCGGCTATTTGCCGTTTCAATGCCCCAATATCGGGAAAAATACCAAATTAATCTCTCCTACGACCGTTAGAACCAAAAAGCTGGCAATTTGCGCAAAATAAGCTCTCCTACGACCGTTAGAGGCTGCAAGCCCGAAAGACGATAAAGATGATAATGAAAGCGTGATTGCTCCCGACCATAACGAACTTCCGTTACAATTCGGTCTTCCCGCGAAATAACAGGGGCTGGTCTAAACCATTTTGTTGTTTGGACACAGCCCCTCATTACTATCCTTTTCGTTTGGGTAAAATCAGAAAACGACGGCCCCGACGGTTTGCGGTATGGTTTGCGCAGATTTTGTTATGCCGATTTTTTGCCTTTTTTCGCCAGCGCAATGGAGATCGTCAAAGCGAGTCCGCCCCACAGCAGAACCGCTCCGAAAATAAACATCCCGATCGCTCCTCCACTCATCCTTCGGGCACCTCCCGCTTTTCACTCTTCCACTTGAAACTGTAAGTTAGAATGACGGCAACGATGATGGTGCAAGCCAGCATAATCCAGCCAAAGGTGATGATGGAATGCCACGGATAGTCTCCATATGGCTTGCTGAAGTCAAGCTGCAAGTTCATGATCGTCATCACCAGCAAAATGAGCGGCGTCAGGATTTTAATCATGAAATTCCACCAATAGCCGATGCGGTAATCGGATACGAGATTGTTTTCTTCGCGAATCGTCATCAGTTTGACGAACCAGCCAAACAGGACTACTTCGAGCAATCCGGAAATGACAATACCGAAGTTGTTGATAAAGTGGTCGACAATATCCAGGATAATAATACCGGCCCCTGTCGCATACACGACGCTGACGACCGCGCAGACAATGACGACCCAGTTGACAGCCGCTTTGCGGCTCAGCCGGAACTTATCCATTATGGCCGCGATAATCACTTCAATAATCGAGATTAGCGATGTAAACCCGGCGATTACCAGCGACAGGAAAAATAGCGCGCCGAACAAGCCGTTTAACGTCGGAAACGCATTGATGATTTTGGGAAAGACGACGAATGCCAGGCCAACGCCGCTGGTAGCCACATCTTTCACATCTGCGCCCGATTGCTGCGCCATAAAACCGATCGCCGCAAACACGCCGATGCCGGCCAGAAATTCAAACCCGCTGTTGCTGAACGCCATAATAAAGCCGCTGTTGTTTATTTCGCTTTTTTTATTTAAATAGCTGCTGTATGTAACCATGATGGCAAACGCAATTGACAGGCTGAAAAAGATTTGTCCGTATGCCGCCATCCACACTTTGTACCATTCGGGATTGTCCCCGCCAAGAAAATCCGGCAATATTTTGCCGAAATCGGGCGTGAACAGCTGATTCAGCCCGACAGCCGCACCCGGCAACGTAACGGCACGGATGACGAAAATGATCATGATTACGATCAATATCGGGATGAAAATTTTGTTGATTTTCTCAATTCCTTTTTTTACGCCGCGAAAAAGCACAAACCAGGTTAAAAGCCAAATGGCGATTAAGGGAGCCAGGATTGCCCAGCGGATCCCGCCGAAATCCCAACCGTTTGCGGTGACGACATCATCGGGAACCCCCAAAAAACTGCCAAAGAGGAAACCGTTCGTATCGTCCCCCCAATGCAAATCGAACGAATAAAAGAAGTAACTGGTTGCCCAAGCGATGACGACAACGTAGTATGTGGTGATAATAAAACAGATCATTGCTTGCCACCAGCCGAGACTCTCGAACCATCGGGAAAATTTCTTGAACGAAAGCGGCGCCGCCCCTTCTCCCAGCCGGCCAATCCCGAATTCCAACAGCAAAATGGGAATCCCGGCGGTTAACAAGGCGAAGAAATACGGAATTAGAAACGCCCCTCCTCCGTTTTCATACGCCACATAGGGAAAACGCCATATATTTCCCAATCCGATGGCTGAGCCCGCGGCAGCCATAATAAACCCAATCCTGCTGCCCCATTGCTCACGCTGCTCCATACTGAAACCTCCTCCAATCATAATAAATATGAGTTGCCCAACAATTTTATAATATCAAAATATTATGGAAATTTAGAGAAGAAAATAACTTTTTTTGATTTTTTTTTTTACGACATCATGCTATATATTTCTACATTTTTTTTCGGCAACTTTTGCAAAATGAAGCTATTTTTATGATAGGATGATAGTAAATTGATTAAATACAAGAAAGGATATAAAAACGATGGCTGATTTGCAGTACGATTCGGATCTCAGCATGCTCCGCGCCCGCATGGACAACAAGAAAGAAAAAAAGTCACCCGGCAAGTGGCTGCCATGGACTGCGGCCATTATCGTATGGGCGGCTTTAATCGCGGGCAGTTTCGGATTGGCCCGGCATTATATTGACGGCATCAAACAGCAACTTGTGCAAGTGGAGGAGAACAACCAGGCAAATACGGAGGCGCTTACTAAAAACCTGGATGAACTGAAAGCACAGCTGGACGTACATAAAAAAACTACCGAAGAACTGCAGAAACAACTGCAAGCAATTGCGGACGAGCTGACGGCGGTTAAGGAAGAAATGGCGCTTGCCGGCGATACGCTGAACTCTGCCGACGATACGAAAAAGGCATTGAGCGAGCGGATTACCGATCTCGGCAAAGAATTGGAGGGACTTCGCAGCCTGATTAAAAAATTGGAGGAAGCCGCCCGTGTTTATTAAAATTCAATTGGCCTTTCTTTCATCCCTGCTTATTTTCGCCGGATTCCTTGCGGCTTTTTATATTCATAACCCTGAATTGGAAAAACATGCGGCCAAGACCGCCATGTCTTATGAACCGGTAAATCAAAAGCTTCCGGCGCTCGATGAAACTGTGCGCGGACTTGGCGAGAATGATCAAGTCATGCAAGCCGCATCCAATGCCGCAAAAGATAACTTTGCCGCGATGAACGCCATCCTGGCGGATTTGATCGGAAAAGCCAACGCGGAGAAAATGCAGGACGAGGCGCAGACAAAAATCGTCGATGCGGCGGTGAAAGAGAGCGAACAGCACGCCAGGGAAACAAACGACGTTTTGGATACGATCCTGTCCAACATTTTGGGCGAACCGATCGGCCAAACATTTGGCGACAGAGCGATCATAAAAGTGTTCTCGCTGAAAGAAGCGGGCTATCGCGGTTATATGGCCAAGGTCAAACTGCGCGATCCCAATGCGGTAAAACTGGTTTTGTCCCACGACAAAATCGGCGATAAAGGCGAGACGACAAGCCATGCGGCAAAGCGGACCAACGCGGTTTTGGCAATCAACGGCGGCGGATTTGCCGTGTCCAAAGGGTTGCTGTATCCGATGGGCATTACCGTCGTCGACGGCATCATTAAAACTTTTTACAGCACTGATCTTAGTTTTATCGGATTTAACGACCACGGCAATTTGGTAGGCGGGAAAATCTCGCGCAAAGAACAAATCGAAAAACTGCACGTGCGGCAAGGCGCCTCATTTGTGCCCACTCTTTTAAAAGACGGCAAAAAGCAGACCATACCGAGCAAATGGAGAAACAAAAAAGAGCCGCGCACGCTGATTGGCCACTTCTCCAACGGCGATTTGCTGTTCATTGTGATCGACGGCAGACAAGAAGGCTACAGCGAAGGGGTTACGCTGGAAGAAGCGCAGGATAAATTGCTGGAATTCAACGTGCGCGACGCGTACAATCTGGATGGCGGCGGGTCCAGCACGTTTTATTACAACGGCAAAGTGCTGAACAGTCCGTCCGACGGCCATGAGCGGCTGCTCGCCTCAAGCTTTGTTGTATTTAAATAATGCCTACCCGTCCGGCTTTGCCGAATCAAAGTAACGCACCAATTTCACGGCGACCCCGACGACGGTCTCCAGCACGGCTTGACCGCCCGCTATCGACAGGATGAAAATAAACGGGCGGGCCCAGGCCGGGTACAGTAAATAAAAAATTCCGAGGATAGCCGCGATCCAAATACCGGTGCACCAATAGCAATTCAGCAAGTAGCCGAACATGGAGGTCGGCTCTTTTTTTGTCTTGGCTTCGCCATGTTCGATCACCCGCTTGCGGCGCAGAAACGGTTCGCGCAAAAACTCGGTGATTTTGTCAAAGACAATCAGATGGGTCAAACGGTAACTGGCCAAAATCAGCATAACGTACGTAAGCCAGGACAAATCCTTCATCATGTTCCCGACCTTATCCTAAGGTAATAGAAGCCGATTTTAGCATTGGCAGATTGCATCCAAGTTATCCGTTATCGCCACACCCGCTTGACATGGCTGATGTTTACGGCAGCACATCCGTCACCGGAAAATACGGGCACACCGAGCCCAGATAACCGGAAAGCGATAATAACGCCG
>DASVDB010000050.1 GCA_036381315.1 Bacilli bacterium
GGAGGCCTCGTTGCCTCCTTCTTTTTTTCAAAATTGACACAAAAGGGTGCGTACACTAGACTGATTTTAGGCCTTTTTCACACAGCAAACGTTCAGATAGGGAACAGACTTGGTGAACTTTTCCCAGTTCGAAACCGCAAACCTCCCTGTACAACGCTGAAGCGGGGGGAGCACCTCATTGCACGACGCTGAAGCGGAGGGATCACCTCATTGCACGACACTAAAGCGGTTTGGTCGCCTTCCTGCGCATCGCTCAAAGGTGGGACCACCTCCCTGCGCGTCGCTAAAACGGGGGCCCCTCTCACAACATAGCGCTAACGGTCGTAGCAGAGGCTATTTGCCGAAAAAAGGCCGATTTGAAATTTTAACGGACGCAGTAGAGGCTAATCGTCGTTTCGGTGCCCAATTATCAGGGAAAAAGCAAAAATAGGCGCGCTCACGACCGTTAGAATCGAAAAGCGATCGATTTGGGCCAAATAGGCGCTGTCGCGTCCGTTAAAGGCTGCAAGTCGGCGAATCGACCAAGAGCATTGCCGCGCAAGAACTTCATATGCAATGAACAAGGAGGGAAACCGTTTTGTCAATTGACTTTGATAAGTACTTGGCAACGGTGATTTGGTGACCAGTCACGCAATGGCCGCGATTCGGTCGTGGCGGCATGTGTTCAAGCTGGACCCCGACCGTCCGATTTCCGATCACGCGTTGGAGCAAATTTGCGAATCCGGAACCGATGCTTTGATTGTGGGCGGTTCAACGGGCGTAACGTTTGACAACACGGTCGAGTTGCTGGCCAGAATCCGCGCATATTCTGTTTTTTGCGCTTTGGAAGTTTCCAACCAGGAGGCTATTGTTCCCGGCTTTGATTTATATCTGATTCCGACGGTGCTGAACACGCAAGACGGCGAATGGATCGTGGGGCGGCATGTTGAAGCGTTGAAGCGGTACGGGGCGATCATGCCGTGGGAACATATTGCGATGGAAGGCTACGTGATCCTGAACAAGTTTTCGGCTGCGGCCAGGCTATGCAACGCTCGAACCGAACTTGCGGTTCGCGATCTGGAAGCGTACGCGCGGTTTGCCGACAAGCTTTTGCACATGCCGATATTTTATGTGGAAAACAGCGGCGCTTTTGCCGATATGGAACCGGTGAAGCGCGTTAAATCATTGTTAACCGGGGCGCGGTTGTTTTATGGCGGCGGCATTGATAATCTTGCCAAAGCGAAACAGGCTGCGGAAGCGGCGCATACGATCATCGTTGGCAACGCCATTTATGAGCATTTGCCGGGAGCGCTGCAAACCGTAAAAGTTTTGGAAAAAAGCTGACAAATACGCGGAGTGGAAGGTATGGATGGCCATGTTGAACGATTTGCCGAATATATTTTCGGCGTTGCAGCAATTGAATCCGCGCCAGCGGGAAGCGGTCGAAGCCGTTGACTGCCCGCTTTTGATCGTAGCCGGAGCGGGCAGCGGCAAAACAAGGGTGCTTACGCACCGGATCGCCTATCTGATTGCGACGCAAAAAACGCCGCCATGGGGCATTTTGGCGATTACGTTTACGAATAAAGCGGCGCGCGAGATGCAGGATCGCGTAACCGCCCTGGTGGGGCCCGCGGCCCAGGAAATGTGGGTGTCGACGTTTCACTCGATGTGCGTGCGCATCTTGCGGCGGGAGATCGAACGGTTGGGGTATACGAGCAATTTTACGATTTTGGATTCCACCGATCAGTTGTCCGTCGTGAAAGGCTGCATGAAAGATTTGAACATTGATCCGAAAAAGTTCGATCCACGGGCGATGCTTGCGGCGATCAGCGCCGCGAAAAACGAATTGATTGACGCGGCCGCTTATGAACAACGGATCGGCGATTACCGGCAGGGCGTCGTTTCCCGCATTTACACCGCTTATCAAAAGAAACTGCGCGCCAACAATGCGCTTGATTTTGACGATTTGATCATGACAACGATTCGGCTGTTTGATGAAGAGCCTGAAGCACTTGATTTTTACCAACGTAAGTTTCAATACATGCATGTGGACGAGTATCAGGATACAAACCATGCGCAATATATGTTGTGCAACAGGTTGGCGGAGCGCCACAAGCGCATCTGCGTCGTCGGCGACAGCGACCAGTCGATTTACCGCTGGCGCGGAGCGGACATCCGCAACATTCTGGAATTTGAGAAAGATTATCCGAATGCGCGCGTCATTTTGCTTGAGCAGAACTATCGATCCACGGAAGCGATTTTGCAGGCGGCAAACGAAGTGATTGCGCATAACAAGGGACGCAAGCCGAAAAAACTATGGACCGAGAAAAAAGGCGGGAAAAAGCTGAAGCTCTTTATCGCCGACGGAGAGCATGAAGAAGGCTATTTTATCGCGCGAACGATCCGCGACGGGCTTTCGCAAAAACGAAAGTTTCGGGATTTTGCCATCCTGTACCGGACAAACGCGCAATCCCGCGTATTGGAAGAAATTTTGCTGAAAGCGGAAATTCCGTATCAGATTGTCGGGGGCATCCGCTTTTATGAGCGGAAGGAAATCAAGGATGTGATCGCGTATTTGCGGCTTGTCTCCAACCCCGACGACGATATCAGCCTGCAGCGCATCATCAATGTGCCGAAGCGGGGTATCGGCGATACGACGATGGACAAGCTTTTGGCGGCTGCCCAAGAGCGCGGCCAATCTCTTTTCCGTATGCTCGACGCGGCGGAAGAAGCGGGCATCGCCGGCAAAACGGCGCACAGTTTGCGGCAGTTTAAACAGATGATGGACAGTCTCAACGCCATGACTCCCTATTTGTCGGTGACGGAATTAACCGAACAAGTGTTGGAGATGTCCGGTTACCGGCGTGAATTGCAGCGGGAAGGGACGATTGAGGCGAATGCGCGCCTGGAAAATATTGACGAATTTCTTTCGGTAACCCGGGACTTCGAAGCGAAGAACGAGGATAAATCGCTGCTCGCATTTTTAACCGACCTTGCCCTGATTGCCGATATCGACACATTGGCTGACGAAAACGGCGGTCCGAAAGACGCGGTTACGCTCATGACGCTGCACAGCGCGAAAGGTTTGGAATTTCCCGTCGTATTTATCGCCGGCATGGAAGAAGGCGTATTCCCGCACAGTCGTGTGCGCGATGATGAGGAAGAGCTGGAAGAAGAACGGCGGCTCGCCTATGTCGGAATCACCCGCGCCGAGGAAGAACTGTACTTGACCTGCGCCAGAAGGCGGATGCTGTTCGGGCAAACATCGTATAACATGCCCTCGCGCTTTCTTGAAGAAATTCCCGAATCGGTGTTGGAACCCGTCTCCGGCGACGGAATGGCGGAAACAGGCGGTTTCGGGAAAGGCTACAGCTCGCCATCATGGGGATATGGCGGTTCTTTCGCAAGCGGTTCGCGCAGTGGGTTCGGATTCGGAGATCGCAAAACCGGCGGCCGGACAAGGAGATCGACCACATCGCCCGCACATCGGGCCACGGTGGAATCGCGACCGGCAACTGCGGCGGGAAACGCTCCGATTCGCCAGCCGCGGGTGAATGCCGCGAGCGCCGATTTTCGCGCAGGGGACAAAGTTTCCCACGGCAAGTGGGGCGTCGGCACGGTGGTGGCGGTAAAGGGGAGCGGCAGCGATATGGAACTGCAGATCGCATTTCCGGCGCCGGTAGGTCTCAAGCGGCTGTTGGCGCAGTTTGCCCCGATCACCAAACTGTAATTTGGAGGATTAAAGCGCATGGATCAGATGGATGAGATGCGAAATCTGGTTGCGGAGATCAATCGGCACAATTATCATTATTACACGTTGGATCAGCCGATTATTAGTGATCGTGAATATGACAAGTTGTATGACCGGCTTGTCGCTTTGGAAAACGAAACCGGGGTTGTGCTGCCCGACTCGCCAACGCGCCGCGTCGGCGGGGAGTTGCTCAAAGGTTTTGCCGAACATCGCCATCTCGGTCGTCTGTGGAGTCTCGACAAGGCGCAAAGCATCGCCGATTTGCATGCCTGGCATGCCCGGGCGCGCAAACTGGTTGCCGATTTTAACGCGAAACATCCCGACGCTATGCTGCCGCCTTTATCCTTTGTGGTGGAATTAAAATTCGACGGCTTAACGCTCAATCTGACTTACGATCACGGCGAGCTTGTACAGGCGGCGACGCGGGGCAACGGCGAAGTCGGCGAAGGCATTTTGCCGCAGGTGCGGACGATTCGTTCCATTCCGCTTGCCATTCCTTACCGCGATGGCGTAATCGAGGTGCAGGGCGAAGGCATGATGCATTTATCGGTGCTTGCGGAATATAACAAGACGGCTGCCGAGCCGCTGAAAAACGCGCGCAACGCCGCCGCCGGCGCGCTGCGCAACCTTAACCCGGAGGTGACGGCGGCACGCAGACTGGATGCGTTTATCTATAACGTCGGTTATGCGGATGGCCTGCATTTTGCCGATCATAAGGAAATGGTCGCCTTTTTGCGCGAAAACCGCTTCAAAGTAAATCCGCATATTGTGTTTTGCTCCACAATGGAAGAAGTTGTCGCACAAGTGGAACGCATTGCCGAAATGCGTTTTTCGCTGGATTATTTGATCGACGGCGCGGTCGTGAAAATCGCCGATATGCGCACCCGCGACGTTTTGGGCTATACCGAAAAGTTCCCCCGTTGGGCGGTCGCCTACAAATTCGAGGCGGAGGAAGCGACCACCGTGTTGACGGATGTTTCCTGGGAAGTGGGGCGCACCGGGAAGCTGACGCCGGTCGCCACGGTCGAACCGGTTGAACTGGCGGGCGTAACGGTGCAGAGATGCACGCTCAACAATCTCGGCGATATTGAACGGAAAAATTTGCGGTATGCGCTGGGCTCCCATGTGTTTATCCGCCGCTCGAACGACGTGATTCCGGAAATATTGGGCAAAGCGACGGACGAGCCGGACGGGCGGGAAATTCCGGTGCCGGCGGAATGTCCGGCTTGCGGCACGCCGCTAGAAGAGCGGGGCGCGCATTTGTTTTGCCCGAACCGGCTTGGCTGCAAGCCGCAGTTGATCGGCAGAATCGTGCATTTTGCCTCGCGCGATGCGATGGATATCGAGACGTTCAGCGTGGCGACGGCGGAGCAGCTCTATGATGAACTTGGCGTAAAAGATCCGGCGGACTTGTACGATTTGCGGCTTGCCGACCTGGTCGGTTTGGAACGGTTCGCCGAGAAGAAAGCGAATAATTTGCTGCAGGCGATCGAAGCGAGCAAAACGAAAGATCTCGCCTCTTTTCTGTTCGCTTTGGGCATTCCCAACACCGGCAAGACAACGACCAAAAGCCTGGCCGGCCATTTCCGCAGCATGGATGCCGTTATGCGCGCAACCCGCGAGGAGTTGACCGGCTTGCCGGACATCGGGGACGTCGTGGCGGACAGCATCGTGACCTTTTTCGCTGATCCGTATATCCGCGCTAGCCTGTCCCGCATGTTTGCCGCGGGAGTGCGCCCGACAGCGCCGGCGGAGCGGACGCAAACGGACAGCATGTTCAGCGGGAAGACGGTCGTTTTGACCGGCACGCTCGCATCGTTGACCCGGGATGAGGCCACAGCCAAACTGGAAGCGCTCGGCGCCAAAGTGGCGGGCAGCGTTTCGAAAAAGACGGATTTCGTCATCGCCGGGGAAAACGCCGGAAGCAAACTCGCAAAAGCGCGGGATCTGGGTGTTACGGTGATCGACGACGAAGCGGAGTTCCTGAAGCTGTTGGGCATGGGTGAAGCGTAAACGGGGGCGGATCGCCTCCGGTTGAATTTGTGGAAATATGGGATGAAGTAAAAAAATGGGGCGTCGCAGTGTCGGCGCTCTTTTTTTTTCGAATTGCCTGAGCGGCTGCTTATCAGATACAAAAATAAAAATAAACAGACATATTCAAATATAAACAAAAATATAGTATAGTAAAAATAAAAACATACCAAAAACTTCGGAGGGAAAACATGATTACAAGCCTGTGGGAACAAAGCAAGGCGGACAAACTTAAAAGCGGCCTGGATGAACTGGTTTACCGCTCCAACCTGATCGGCGCGGATCGGCGGGTGTGCAACTGGGGGGGCGGCAACACCTCCATGAAAACAACCGTCGTCGACTTTCGCGGGCGGCAAGTGGAAGTGATGTGGGTGAAAGGCAGCGGTTCGGATTTGGCGTCGATGCAGGCAAAAAACTTCACGGGGCTGCGCCTGGAAGATATTCGCCCGCTCATGGAGCGCGATGATATGCCGGACGACGAAATGGTCGCGTATTTGGCCCATTGCATGATTGACAGCAAGCATCCGCGCGCATCCATCGAAACGCTGTTGCACGCCTTTTTGCCGTTCAAGCATGTCGACCATACGCATCCCGACGCGATCATCAGTTTATGCTGCGCGGATAACGGTCGCGAACTGGCCCAAAAAATATTCGGCGACCGGTTTGTCTGGGTTCCGTATATCCGGCCGGGTTTTAAACTTTCCAAAATGATCGCCGAAGGTGTTAAGCAAAATCCGCAGGCCGAGCTGGTCCTGATGGAGAAGCATGGATTGGTAACATGGGGAGAAACGTCAAAAGACTGCTATCACAAAACATTGGCAATCATCAATGAAGCGGCCGCCTATATTGCGGCACACTCAGCCGGCAACGCCGCTTTCGGAGGGGAAAAGTATCCGGCGCTTCCGGCGGAAAGACGGCGCGGGATCGCCGCGCAAATCATGCCGCTAATCCGCGGCTTGGTCAGCGACAGCAAGAAAATGCTGCTTGCGTTTGACGACGCCGACGATGTCCTGGAATTTGTGAACAGCAAGGACGCTCCCGCTCTTTCCCAAGTGGGCGCGGCTTGTCCGGACCATCTGGTGCATACGAAACGGGTGCCGCTGTTTGTTGATTGGGACCCGAATTCGCAGGATGTTGCCTTGCTCAAATCCGCGGTTGCCAAAGGCATTTCCGCGTTCAAAGAGGAATATGCCCGGTATTTCGAACGTAACCGTAATGAAGGGGACGTGATGTTTGAAGCGGCGCCCCGCGTGATCCTGATTCCCGGCGTAGGCATGATCAACACGGGCAAAAGCCTGGCAATGGCTGAAGTGAGCGGAGCGCTCTACCATCGGGCGATTGCCGTCATGAAAGGCGCCACCGCGCTGGGCAAATTCGTATCGTTAAACGAAAACGAGTCCTATAACGTTGAGTATTGGCCTTTGGAATTATACAAATTGACTTTGGCGCCGCCGGAAGCCGAGTTTTCGCGCAAGATCGCTTTTGTGACGGGCGGCGCCGGCGGCATCGGCAGCGAAACGTGCCGCAGATTGGCGGCGGAAGGAGCGCATGTAATCGTCGCCGATTTGAATTTGGACGGCGCGGCGCAGGTCGCCGAAGATATCAACAACCGCTTTGGCGCAGGCCGGGCGATTGCCGTTAAAATGGACGTGACGAAAGAAGACGAGATTGCCGCGGCGTTTCAGACGGCGGCTTTGCAGTACGGCGGCGTGGACATTTTGGTCAACAACGCCGGCTTGGCCACGTCCAGCCCGTTTGCGGATACATCGCTGAAAGAATGGAATTTGAATATCGATGTACTGGGGACCGGCTATTTTCTGGTGGCGCGGGAAGCGTTCCGGCTCATGAAAGAGCAGGCAATCGGCGGAAGCATGGTCTTTATCGGCTCGAAAAATTCGGTATATGCCGGCAAAAACGCCGCCGCTTACAGCGCGGCTAAAGCGCTGGAAGCGCATCTTGCCCGCTGTATCGCGGCGGAAGGCGGCCAGTTCGGCATCCGCGTCAATACGATTTTGCCCGATGCCGTCTTGCAAGGCTCGGCGATCTGGAATTCCGCCTGGCGGGAAGAGCGCGCCGCGGCATACGGCATTCAGCCGGAAGAACTGGAAGAGTATTACCGCAAGCGCACGACCTTATTGGTAAATGTTTATCCGAAAGATATTGCCGAAGGCGTGGCCTTTTTCGCTTCCTCCAAAGCGGAGAAAACGACGGGGTGCATGCTGACGATCGATGGCGGCGTGCCCGCCGCATTCGTACGCTGACGTTTGGCAAAGCCATCAAACCAAATCCGAAAGGGTGATATGCATGTCCGACCGTGCTTATGCATTGTTTGCGGAACAGCAACAGGCCAGGGGAATAAACCTTGATAGGGTTATGCAAAAGCTAAAATCGCTAACGATTGAAACGCCTTCCTGGGGTTACGGAGACTCCGGAACCCGATTCAAAGTGTTTCGCAAGAACGGGGTGCCCCGCAATCCGTACGAAAAATTTGCCGATGCGGCGCAGGTGCACAAATTTACCGGGATCTGTCCATCCGTAGCCATTCACATCCCCTGGGACAAGGTGGACGATTACCATAAGCTGAGTGTGCACGCGGGCAATTTGGGTTTGCGCATCGGCGCGATCAACCCGAATTTGTTCCAGGACGACGATTACATGCTGGGCAGCGTGACCAATGCCGATCCGGCAATCCGCCGCAAAGCGACGGAGCATTTGCTGGAATGCGTGGACATTGCCAAAGAAACGGGTTCGCGCGACTTAAGCCTCTGGTTCGCGGACGGCACCAATTACCCGGGGCAGGACGATATTCGCGCGCGCAAGCACCGCATGCAGGAAGCGTTGGCCGCCATGTACAAGGCGATGACGCCGGATATGCGGATGTTAATTGAATACAAGTTTTTTGAACCGGCGTTTTATCATACCGATCTCGCCGATTGGGGCATGGCCTTCAACCTGGCCAGCAAGCTGGGTCCGCAGGCCGCGGTGCTCGTTGATACGGGGCATCATGCGCAAGGAACGAATGTGGAGCATATCGTGGCTTACCTGCTCGATGAAGAAAGATTGGGCGGTTTTCATTTCAACAGCCGCAAATACGCGGACGACGATTTGATCGTGGGCGCGATCAATCCGTATGAATTGTTCCTGATCTTCTACCAGATCATCGACGCGAGTGAGACTGCGGCGGAAGGCGTGCGCAACAACGCGGAAAACATTGCGTACATGATCGATCAAAGCCACAACATCGAGCCGAAAATCCCGGCGATGATCCGTTCCGTGCTGAATGTGCAAACGCAGTACGCCAAAGCGCTCCTGATCAATCTGGAAGAGGTTCGCGCGGCGCAAGCGGCGCAAGATGTTTTGCGGGCGGAAAATGCCGTGCGGGAAGCGTTCGAAATGGACGTGACGCCGCTGTTGCATGCGGTGCGCGAAGAGATGGGCGTGCCGACGGATCCGATGCGCGCCTTTTTGCAGAGCGGCTATCTGGAAAGCATTGCCGTGCGCGGCAAAGGCGGTGCAAGCTGGTGAACGTCCTGGCGTTTGATCTTGGCGCCGGAAGCGGCCGGGCATTGATCGGCAGTCTGCATGGCCGCAAGATGCAAATTCGGGAAGTGCACCGGTTTGCAAACGATCCGGTGCAGGTGAAAGACAGGCTGCATTGGGATATCTTGCGGCTGTATCATGAGATCAAACAAGGCTTGTTGCAGGCGAAATTGCAAGCGGGCGGCGGATTGGCAAGTTTGGGGATCGACTCGTGGGCTGTGGATTTCGGGTTGATCGGCGATAACGGGGAATTGCTCGGAAACCCGTACCATTATCGGGACCATCACACGGATCAAGTGATGGACGAAGTGTTTGCCCTTTTGCCCAAAGAAGAAATTTTTCGCCGCACCGGCATTCAGTTTTTGCAATTCAACACGATCTTCCAGTTGTATGCGCTAAGGAAAGCCGGTTCGCCGATTTTGGCGAAGGCGCAAACGTTATTGATGATTCCCGAGTTGTTGCGGTATTTTTTAACGGGTGAACAAATCGGGGAATTCACCAACGCCAGCACAACGCAATTGTATAATCCGATTGATGGTTGTTGGGATCGGACGTTGCTTGAACGCATCGGAGTCCGTCCGGAACTGTTCACCCGGGTATGCCGCCCCGGAACCGCAATCGGCGGGCTGTTGCCGTCGGTTCGTGCCGAATTGGGACTATCCGATCTGCAGGTCACTGCCGTCGCCGAACATGATACGGGTTCAGCCGTCGCGGCAGTGCCGGCCGAACAGCGTCATTTTGCCTATTTGATTTGCGGCACTTGGTCGCTCTTGGGCACGGAGACGGAAAAACCGGTTATTACCGATGAAGCTCTCGTCTTCAATTTTACGAATGAGGGCGGCGTTGCCGGAACGAACCGGCTATTGAAAAATATTATGGGCTTGTGGATTCTGGAAGAATGCCGCCGCACCTGGCGCAAGCAAGGGCTGCAATTATCCTATGACGAAATGTCGGAGCAGGCGTTGCAGGCGGAATCGTTTGCCAGCTTGATCGATCCGGATGATCCCGCATTCCTGAACCCTGCGAACATGCCGCAGGCGATTCAGGATTATTGCCGCAAAACCGGGCAGCCCGTGCCCGAACAGATTGGACAGATCGTTCGCTGCATTTTGGAAAGCCTGGCGTGCAAATACCGGTTTGTTCTGGAAATGACGGAGCGGCTTGCGCGGCAGCGGTATAACGGGCTGCACATGATTGGCGGCGGCATTCAAAACAAGCTGCTGTGCCAGTTTACCGCCAATGCCATCGGCAGGCCGGTTTGGGCGGGACCCGCCGAAGGCAGCGCAGTCGGCAACGTTCTGGTACAATATATGGCATTGGGCGAAATAGCCGACATATGGGAGGCGAGGACGATCGTCCGAAAATCTTTTGCCATCGAAACTTATTTGCCTTTAGAACAGGAACGTTGGGAAAAAGCGTACACGGCATTTTTGCAAATGATGAAATCAAGCGGCAGTTAGTGGCGAGGAGGGTGGCGTCCATGTTGGTGGCGCAAAGATACGAAATGATCGAGCAACTTGTCAAAAAGCGCGGCAGCATCCGCGTATCGGAATTGAGCGAACTGTGCGGCGTCACCGAGGAGACGATCCGCCGCGATCTTGACAAGCTGGAGCGGCTGGGAAAGCTGCGCAGAAGCCACGGCGGCGCGGTCAGCGTAAAGGAAACGGCGCCGGAAATTCCGTATTTCGAAAGAGAAGCGACCCATGTCGCGGAGAAAAAGGAAATTGCCGCCGAAGCGATCAAGCGCATTTCGCCCAGGGACCGGATTATTCTCGATGCCAGCACAACCGCGTGGTACATGGCGGCCAGTTTGCCGGATATACCGCTTACGGTGCTGACGAATTCGATCAAGGTGGCGGTCGAATTGGCCGCCAAAAGCAACATCCAGGTGATTTCCACCGGCGGTTTTTTGGCTTCGCGATCGCTTTCTTATGTTGGCCCGTTGGCCGAACAGGCGCTGGATCTTTACCACGTGAATAAAGCGTTTATCTCCTGCAAGGGTGTCCATCTGGAGCGGGGCATGTCGGAGTCGAATGAGTTGCAAGCGACCGTAAAACGCAAAATGATCGGCATTGCCGACAAAACGTTTTTGCTGGCCGATTTCAGCAAATTTGGCTCGCAGGAACTCGCCCATTTGGCGGGCTGTGAGCAAATATCCGCGCTCATCACCGACCGGAAAGCGGATTCAGGCTATGTGCAGGCGTTAGCCGAAAAATTCCGTCTGGAAGTCATCCGCCCTTTGGCAAACTGACGACATCCGGCTTTGCGAGAATTCGCGCTTGCCGCGCGGATTGAAATGGAGGCGATAAAGATGAAAGTTTCCTTGTTTATCACCTGTTTGAGCGATGCGCTGTATCCGCGGGTTGGCGCGGCAATGGTGCGGATATTCGCCAAACTGGGAGTGAAGCTGGATTTTCCCGGGCAGCAAACTTGTTGCGGCCAGCCCGCATTCAACAGCGGGTACTGGAAGGAAGCGAGAAGCTCCGCAAAAACGCTCCTGGAAGCGTTTGCCGACAGCGACTTTGTCGTTTCCCCTTCCGGCTCGTGCACCTGTATGATTCAACACTATTATCCCGAATTGTTCAAAAACGATCCCGAATATGCGGAAAAGGCCAACCAAATGGCGGAGAAAACTTATGAATTCTCGCAATTTCTCGTCTCGGTGCTGGGTGTGCAAGACGTGGGAGCGGTGTTTCCGCATAAGGTTGCGTATCATCCTTCCTGCCACGGCACGCGGCTTTTGGGAATCAAGGACGAACCGCTTGCGCTGCTGCAAAACATTCGTGGGCTGGAACTTGTGCCGATTCCCTATGCGCAGGATTGCTGCGGTTTTGGCGGCACTTTTGCCGTGAAAATGAGCGATATTTCCGCGGCGATGGTGCGGGAGAAAGCCGACCATGTGCTGGAAACGGAAGCGGAAGTTTTGACAGGCATGGATTTGAGCTGCCTGATGCATATTTCCGGAAACATGCAGTACCGGGGAGAAAAGATTCGCGTCATGCATCTGGCCGAACTTTTGTATGAGGGGATGGTTGCAGGTGGGCGCATCTGACGGGACGGTCAAAACCCGGGCCAAACTGGCGCTTAATGACGACTTTTTGCGCCAGGCGGTGCGGTTTACGACGGATAAACTCAGGGACGGCAAGAAAAAAGCCACGGAGGAACAAGGGAATTGGGAGGATTGGCGCGAACGGGGCGAGCTGATCCGCGCGCATACGATTGCCAATCTGGATTACTATTTGGCGCAATTTGCAAAAAACGCGCGGCTGCATGGCGCCCATGTGCATTTTGCCCGGGATGCCGCCGAAGCCGCGGCTATTGCCATTGCCATCGCCAAAGAAAAACAGGCCGGTCTGGCCGTGAAATCCAAATCGATGGTGACGGAAGAAATCCATCTGAATCAGGCGTTTGCAAAAGCGAACATCAAATCCGTGGAAACGGATCTCGGCGAATACATTATCCAATTGGCTGAAGAAGCGCCGTCGCACATCATCATTCCGGCCATTCACAAAAACCGGCGCCAGGTAGCCGAAGTGTTATCCCGCGATGCCGGAGAAAATCTGCCTCCCGAAACAAAGGTGTTGGCCGGATACGTGCGAAAAAAACTGCGGGAATATTTTCTTGCCGCGGATGTCGGCATTACCGGCTGCAATTTTGCCGTCGCCGAAACCGGTTCGATCGTCATTTTTGAAAATGAAGGCAATGCGCGCATGGTCAGCACCGTGCCGAAAACGCAAATCACGCTTATGGGCATGGAGCGGCTTATTCCGAGCCTCGATGACCTGGAAGTAATGGCGACGCTTTTGCCCCGGTCGGCCACGGGACAGCGTTTGACCGTGTACATGTCGGTGATTACCGGACCGCGCAGGCAAGACGACGGCGACGGACCGGAGAACATGCATATCATCGTGCTGGACAACGGCCGTTCTCTGCAGCTTGGCGACGCGGAGTTTCAGGATGTGCTGAATTGCATCCGCTGCGGCGCTTGCCTGAATGTATGCCCGGTTTATCATCAGGTCGGCGGCCATACTTACGGCAGCACGTACTCGGGGCCGATTGGGGCGATTTTGAAATCGGCATTGAATGGCGATGTGTCCACCTGGGACGACTCAATGAATTTGTGCACGTTGTGCGGCGCATGTACGGAAGCGTGCCCGGAGCGAATTCCGCTGCACAATATGTTTCTGCATTTGCGCAGGCGAAAAGTGGAGGCCGGACATGCGCAGCCGGCTGAAAAAAGCGCATTTAAAGGCTTCAGCTATGTCATGGCGGACGCAAAACGGTATCAAACGGCGCTCAAATTCGGGAGATTCGGCCAGCGCTTTATCGCGCGGGGCGGCGTGATCAAAGCAAAGATCGGACCTTTGAAAAAATGGACGGCAAGCCGCTACGCCCCGACGCTGCCAAAGAACAGTTTTCGGGACGACTGGGCAAGTTTGCATCGGGAACTGGAGGAGCAACTTCCCGAGACGTCGCCGGAAATGCTGGAAAGGCTGATGCGGGCCAAGCACAATCGGGAAACAGGAGGTAATGGGCATGGTCGAACAAACCGGGCATGAGATTCCGGCAGCCGTTTACGATGAGGCGGGCGAGGGCGAGCGATCGTTCCTGGAAAATATTTCGCGCCGTTTGCGCAGGCCGCAGCCGAAATCCGCGCCGAAGCATCCGTTTCGCGGCGCGCCTGAATTCTGGAAGGAGTATCAACTGCCGGTCGATGAGTGCATCCGAACCTTTATCGACCATTGGGAAAGTGCGGGAGGAAAAGCCATTCGGACAAGCGGGGACAACGAATTGCGGCAAACCGTGATTGAGATATTGCAGACTCATCACATTACGTCGGTGATCCGGCAAAACCAGCCGAAACTTGCGGAATTGTTGCTGGATGCCGGCATGCCGGAAGCCCGCTGGAAAACCTGGAGCGTTGCCGAACGCGGCTCGCTCGCCGAGTTTGCGGCGCAGGCCGACGCGGGCGTTGTCATCGCCGATTACGCTGTTGCGCATACCGGCACTGTCGTGCTCGGTTCATCGAGCGACAAAGGCCGGTCGGTCAGCCTGCTGCCTCCACTGCTCGTCGTCATTGTGCCGATTTCGCGGCTGCGCACAAGGCTGGGCGAAGTGATGCGGGATTTGCAGGAAATCTCCTCAGCGCAATTTCCGGCCGGCGTGCATTTCGTGTCGGGTCCGAGCCGCTCTGCAGACATCGAGAACGATCTGACGATCGGCGTGCACGGCCCGGGCATCGTCTATGCCATCATGGCTGACTTTTAGCACTTCGCTCGTTAGGCCCGGCACGTCAGCCCGCCAATCCCGACACGATCAGCCCACCCTTTCCTGATCGTTTGGTTAATATCAACCAAAGATGTTACGCAAACAGCAGGCTGCCGCTGCCGGTTGTAAATTTTGTCGTATACGCCTCGGCATTGGGCGTGACAATCTCGCCTGTTTGGTCACCTATACCTCTACACGCTACAGGGTCATGCTCTAACGGACGCCAGCGACGTTAACAGGCGGTTTTTTTCGCTTTTAAAATTTTAACGGGCGCCACAGCGCTTATTTGCCTATTTTCATAGCTTTGGCTCCGGAATTCGGCCAAATAACGTCACCTGCGTCCGTTAAAATTTCCACATGGCGTTTTTCCGCAAAATAGCCGCAAATACGTCCGTTAGCGCAGCCGGCATGGGCAATGTGCTGGTTGTGCTGCTGGTAGGGAAACACCGCATTGAGCCGATAATGGCAGCCGGCATAGGCAATGTGCCATTATCGCAACCAACTTGGGCAACGTGCGGTTGCCGGCCAGCCGTATGCAAAGGGCCTGCTGATTGCCCGAACCTTCCTCGATGGTGACAACTCTGAAAGGGGAAATTCCGGGGCAAGCTAACCCCCTGCGCTGTCCGCACCATCAGTTAAACGAAGTTCAGATAGGATAGGCAAAATATCTATTGACATTCTCGCCGCAAAGTAATAATGTAATTACATAGGAACATGAGAGTACTGACGCGCTAGAAACATGAGAGGCGCAGGCGCGTGATGAGGTTGCTGTCGCAAGATTGTGGCGCATGCGCACGAGATGGCACTGCCGCAAGATTATGGCACAGGCGCGCGAGATGGCACTGCCGCAAGATTATGGCACAGGCGCGCGAGATAGCACTGCCGCAAGATTATGGCACAGGCGCGCGAGATGGCGCCATCGCGCGATGATGGCGCGGTCGTCAGACGATTGCGCTGTAGTTGGATGATTACCCTAACGCAAGATGACAGTGCAGTTGCTAAATTGTGGTGAAGGCGCCAGTTGAAAGCGCTTTACGAACAAAAATGACTGGTGATAAAATATGGCTACCTTAATGAAAATAAACAAGACAAGTCCTGTCCCGCTATACCACCAACTACGGAGCGAGCTGGAAAGGTTGATACAGGAAGAAAAAATGAAGCCCGGAGATGCGTTTCCGAGCGAACTTGAACTATGCGACATGTACAATGTCAGCAGAACCACTGTTCGCCAAGCTATCCGCGAAATGTTCGCCGACGGTCTTATTTATCGCGATCATCCGCGCGGGAGGCCGCTGGTCGCCGCGACCAAGGTCCGCCAAAAACTGATGCGCCTGGAAGGTTTCTTTTCCGTTGATATGTTATCGTCCGGCTTGTCGCCGACAACGCAGGTGCTTTCCGTAGAATTGGTCGCGAAAACGTCGGCTTCGTTGGAATTGGGGCTGCCGGCGAACGAGAAGGTTTACCGCTTGCTTCGTCTGCATGGCAATAATGGCGAACCGTTGGTGATCCAGAACGTTTATTTGCCGAGAAAGATATTTCAACGTTTCAAGAACGAAGATTTGTCCAAATCGCTTTTTCAATACATCGAAACAACATACCAGCATCGCATCGTCAGGGCGGTTCAGACAATCAGCACCAGACAACCGGATGCGAAAGAAAGGGAATTGCTGCACATTACTCCGCATACAAGCGTGTTTCAGGTCAATCGCACTTCTTATGCCGATGACGGTACGGCCGTCGAATACTTTGTGTGCATTTTGCGCGGGGACAGATACGATTTTGTCATGGAATTGAACGCGGCGGACGCATAACTTTTTTTTAGGTTCTATTGTAATTACATCGGTACATCATCATGTGGGTATATAATTAATTAAAGGGGGTGATGCGGAAAAGTTGGGCATGTTTTGTCTGGCGGCTGGCATTAAAAAATATCTTATGTGGGGGTATTTTGCATGAATTGCAAGCGCTTACTCGTAATTTTGCTTTCTGCAATGGTTGTGTTGGTAACAGCTTGTTCAAGCAGTGGAAAGAATACCGAACAAAGCGAGGCCGGAGGCGACAATGCGGCAAAAGTGTCGGACAAGCCGGTGGAAATCAATCTTTGGTCGGGCTATCCCGAACTGGACCCATGGTTCAACAAAATGGCAGACGCTTATCATACGCAGCATCCCAATGTAACCATCCATATTTCTTCGTTCCCGTTGCGAGATTTTGAGAAAAAAGTGGCGACCTCCGTTCCGTCAAACAGCGCGGCGGAAATCATCACCATAAACCCCAGCATAGCTTTGCGGTATATTCAAACGGATATGATCCAAAAGGCGCCGGAAGATTTGGCCACTATGGTCAAAAGCGGCATTTTTCCTAAAGTGTTGGTAGATGACGCCTCCTATAACAATAATGTCTACGGCATACCGCACATGCTGGCGAACAGCGCCATTTTCTACAACACGAAAATGTTCGAAGAAGCCGGAATTAAAGAGCCGCCCAAAACGATGGATGAACTGATCAAAGATGCGGAAATGCTGACAAAACGCGATGCTTCGGGCAAAGTGATCCGATCCGGCCTAAGCTTGCGTTTGAGCGGCGGCGGCAGCGGCGTCGCGGAAAAGTTCTGGATTTTCGCCATGCAAAATGGCGCAAGCATTTTGAAAGAAGTGTCTCCGGGGAAATATCGGGCGAACTACGCGAATGAAGGCGGCCTGAAAACGTTGCAAATGTATGTGGATATGGTTCACAAGACGCACGTTGACGATCCTGCGCTCAAGCATGACGCGGAAGCGTTTGAATTGCAGGATACGGCGATGTTTGTGCGCGAAACATGGGTGATCGGCGACATACAAAAGAAATCACCGGATCTGCAATATGCCACCGCTCCGATGCCGTCCGCCAATCTGCTGGTGGAAAAAGACTTTTATGTGACGAATGCGGCAAAAGGCGACAAACAAGCGGCCGCATGGGATTTCATCAGATTTTTGATGCAACCGGAAAATCATATTCAACAGCTGGAGATGAGCGGCTGGCACCCCGCCCGGACCGATCTGAAGCTTGACGATATATTCGCAAAGACGCCGCAATTCGAGAGTTTCTTTGCCAATTACGATCATCTTGAGGTTTATCCGCTATTGCCCGAATTTGACGAAATTGCGACGAAGTTTGCCGATCGGTTGGCGACAAAAGGCTATGTGGACGCTTCGTTTGTCGATAATCCCGATAAAATGATGCAATTTTTGCAGGATGCGGCGAAAGAGACGAACGACATTTTGAAGCAAAACGGCCATCTGGCCGAATAATGCCGAAAATATTGGGCGCATAATCCACTGTCAGGGCGAAAACTTGCCGCTAAACACAGCAAATCAGCAATCCGGGCGGAAGTTTTCGTCCTGCCTTTTCCATCCTTTTTCAAGGAGATGAGACATCTTGGCTACTGCCACAAAACGAAAAAAGCGGCTGAAATCGACGCACTGGTTTGTCATGATCGCGCTTGCCCCGATTATGCTGCTCTATACGTATTTGCGGTTTATTCCGATCGGCAAAACATTCTATATGAGCCTGTTCAATTGGGACATGGTCTCGCTCAATAAACCGTTCATCGGGTTCGCCAATTATACTACCCTGTTTCACAACAATATGTTTAAAATGGCGATCGAAAACACGACCATTATCGCGTTTAGTATTTTGCTAACCAGTGTGCCGCTGGCGTTGTTGGTCGCGAATGCGTTGAAGGACAAAATCAAGTTTCAATCCTGGTACGAAGCGTTTTATTTTCTCCCGGTCATCACGCCGATGGTGCCGGTTACGGTGATCTGGAAATGGATTCTGGACGCCAATTACGGATTGCTAAACTACTTTCTGTCTTTTTTCGGCATCGCGCCGAAAGCATGGCTGCTTGACCCGCATCTCGCCGTCGTGTCCGTCATCATGTTGACCGTTTGGAAAACGGTTGGCTACAACATGCTGATCTTTATGGTCGGGCTGCGGGGGATTTCCAAAGAGTATTATGAAGCGGCGTCGATCGACGGCGCAACCGGAGTCAAGGCGTTTTGGCATATCACGCTGCCGCTTTTGAAGCCGATTACCGTGTTTGTGTCGATTATCACGCTCATACATGGTTACAACGTGTTCAGCCAGGTTTACATTTTGGCGTCCGACGTGCAGGGCGCGCCCGGTTATGTTGTGCGCGTGCTGGTGTACGACATGATCGAAAACGGCTTCCGTTTCTTCAAAATGGGCTATGCGTCCGCCGAGGCCGTTATCCTCTTTTTGATCGTGTTTGTGTTGACCCTGATCCAGCTGGGAATCACGCGGGAAAAGACGGCGCGCAAGGGGGCGAGAAAATGAAACGAACGATGAATGCGGGAGCGGTCGTGAAGTCCGTATGTTTGGCCGTCGGCGCCTTTTTCATGCTGATTCCGTTTTTGTGGATGTTATCCACAGCTTTCAAGACGCCGGCAGAGCTGAATATATGGCCGCCAAAATTTTTGCCGAACACGTTGGCTTGGGACAACTTTGTCGGGGTGTTCAAAGCGGCGCCGTTTGAGCTGTATTTTCTCAACAGTTTGCTGATGGCGGCGATTTCCGCCTCGTGTATCGTGCTGACCTCGACGGTTGCCGGCTATATTTTCGCCAAGTTTCGTTTTTTCGGCAGGGATGCGCTGTTTGCGCTCATCTTGGCGACGGCGATCGTGCCGTTCGAGATTTACATGATACCGCTATATTTGCAAATGCGCGCGCTCGATCTGGTCAATACCTTTTTGGGGCTGGTGATGCCGTATTTCATTATGAGCTTCGGGATCTTCTTTATGCGGCAAAACATTATGCAGCAAATCCCGGATGAAATTATTGAATCGGCCCGGGTCGAAGGGGCGTCGGAATGGCGCACGCTGTTTCAGGTCGTCATGCCTTTGTGCGCGCCGCCGATGAGCGCGCTAGGCATTTTCGCCTTCATTGAAGCGTGGAATTCCTTTGTCTGGCCGCTGTTGGTCGTCAATGTGAAAGAATTGTATACGATGGAGCTGGGCCTGGCGATGTTCCAGTCGTCGTTTGGCATCGACATCAGCGTCGTATCGGCCGGATCGCTAATATCGATTACGCCGATATTGCTCGTCTTTATTTTCCTGCGCCGCCGCATACTCGACAGCATCAGCCGTACAGGTTTAAAATAATGACGCATCAGAATATTTAAACAAATACAAGGAAGTGGAGAAGTCATGCCGCAATGGATTAGCGGAGCGGAAGCTATCGCGAAAATCAGGACGGGAGATCATGTCTGTTTGATTGGCAATATCAATTTGTTGGAGCCGGAAACCATTTTGCATGAATTGGAACAATCCTATATAACGTCCGGAACGCCGCGGGATTTAACCGTCAGTTTTCCGGTGTTTATCGGCAGCGAGGAAGGAAAAGGCATCGATCATCTGGCGCATGAAGGGCTGGTCAAACGCCTGATTGGCGGTTCCTACGCCAGCATGATGCCCAATCGCAAAATGAACGAGCTGATTGTGGCGAATCAGGTGGAAGCCTACAATATTCCGATGGGCAGCTTGTACAATTTGTTGCGCGATACCGGCGCGGGCAAACCCGGTTTGGTGACCGGAGTGGGGCTAAATACGTTTGCCGACCCGCGGTATGGCGGCGGGAAATTGAATGAACGGACACAAGAGGAATTGTGTGAAGTGGTGAAACTGAATGGCGGGGAATGGTTGTTTTACCCCCGGTTGAAGGTGAATGTGGCGATTATTCGGGCCACTTCCGCGGATGAACTGGGGAATCTTTCCCTGGAAAAAGAGCCGACGTCGCAAGGAATTTTGGCGATCGCCATGGCGGCGCGAAATAATGGCGGCATCGTGATTGCGCAGGTGAGGAGGAAGATCGCGCGCGGGTCTATCCACCCGAAAATGGTCACGGTGCCCAGCAAGCTGGTGGACTATCTGGTGCTGGACGAACGCGACGAAGCCATTGTGCAGAGCCATCCGGGCTCGGTGATGGGAGAATTCCGCCAGCCGATTGAAACAAGAAGGCCGATCCCGCTGGATCACCGGAAAGTGATCATGCGTCGGGCGTTGTTCGAATTTCGCCAGGGAGATTTTGTGAATTTGGGTTTCGGGATTCCGGCGGGTTTGCCTGCAGTGGCGCACGAGGAGAATTTGCTGGATGATATCCGCTTTACGATTGAGCACGGGCCGATTGGCGGGGTGCCGGGTTGGACCGGGGTTTTCGGAGTGTCGATGAATCCGGACTTGATTTTGGACAGCACGCAGGTATTTGATTTGTACGACGGCGGTCTGTTGGACATGACCTGTCTGGGGATGGGCGAGGTGGACCGTTTCGGGAATGTGAACAACCATAAATTCAAACATATTATCGCCGGAACCGGCGGTTTCAACGATATTATCTACGCGACGCCCAAAATTGTGTTAGCCGGGACGTTTACAGTCGGAGGGCTGAAGACGGAAATCCGGGACGGCAAGCTTATCATTGTGCAAGAAGGCAAGTTCAGGAAGTTCAATCGGGAAATCGAGGGGATTACGCTGAACGCCAAAGAAGCGCTTGGCAAGAAACAACGCGTCATGTATGTGACGGAGCGCGCGGTGTTCGAGTTGAGCGAAGACGGACTTGTCTTGACGGAAGCCGCGCCCGGTATCGATGTGGAAAGTCAGATACTGGGCTTGCTTGATTTTCCGGTGGCGGTATCGCCTGAGTTGCGCACCATGAATCCGCGCATTTTCCGCCCCGAGCCGATGCGCGTCAGGTTGACCCGAACGGGTTGCGAATGCGTGTAACCGATACAGTAAGCGTGTAGTCGAGGCGTAAAGTGATCATTTTAGCCGGTGCGGGCGACGTTGCGGTTCTGTGCGGGGGGGTCCCTCGAGGAGGCGCAACGCACCGCCTGAGACGAAAAACGACAGGAGAAGGAGAGAACCGAACATGGGAGCGGCAACACCACTCGTCACATATGAGAGATACGGCAATGGAGTAGTCGTTTTGACATTGAACAATCCGCCGCTAAATTTAATTACGCTGGATATGACGGCGCAAATGATCGCGATGATGGATCGTCTGGAAGATGATCCGGAAGCCAGGGCGGTCGTGATTCGGGGCAGCGGCAGCAAAGCGTTTTGCGCCGGGGCGGACATCAAGGAATTTACCGCGGTACGCGATCAGGTCGTGGAAAAAAAGCTGGCGAAGGAAAATGAGGCATGGAGCCGCATTGAGCGGCTGTCCAAACCGGTAATCGCCGCCATGGAAGGTGTCGTGCTGGGCGGCGGCTGCGAAATTGCCCTGGCCTGCGATTTGCGCGTGATGTCCGCAACGGGCCGCATCGGGCTGCCGGAGATTAATCTGGGGGTATTCCCCGGCAGCGGCGGGCTGTTTCGCCTATCGGAGCTAATCGGACCTTCCCGCGCCAAAGAGCTGCTGTATTTGGGCGAGCCGATCGACGCGCAGGAAGCGCTGAAGATCGGATTGATCAACCGGATCGCGCCGGAAGGGGAAACGCTGCAGGCAGCCGTTGCCCTTGCCGAAAAGATTGCGGCAAAATCGGCTACGGCAATCGCCATGATCAAATCCGGCGTCAAAAAATCGCTCGGAATGTCCCGCGCGGACGCGGTCGCGCTTTCGCTCGAATTAAGCGATGCCGTCTTCCGGACGGACGATTGCGCGGAAGGAATCAGCGCCTTTTTCGAAAAAAGAACGCCCATATTCAACAAGTCGAAAGGAAGAGGGTAATGGAAGTTACTGCAGCGTTGCAACAAGCGTTGGCGAAAGTGCGATGGATGTCCGACCATTTGACGCAGTTTCCCCACATTACCAAAAACGGCGAATGGCTGACCAACGAGAACGGGCATTGGACAGGCGGATTTTGGATCGGGCTGATGTGGATTTCCTCATTTTATGGCGAACAACCGGAGGTCGTGCGGGACCGCGCGTTAACTTGGGCAAAACGGTTGCAGCAGCGGACAAGCGATAATAAAACCCATGATATGGGTTTTTTATTCGGTCCCAGTTGTGTAATGGGCTACAGGCTGATCGGAGATATTAAATTAAAAGAAATGGCCTTGAGCGGCGCCCGCAACATGACGGATTTATATGAACCAAAGGTCGGTTTGATTTTGGCCTGGGATGAACCGGGATATGAAGGCAATGCGATTGTCGATACGATCATGAATGTGCCGCTGCTGGTCTGGGCTGCCGAGCAGTTGCATAATGATGAATACAGGCGGATAGCCTGTCGGGTGGCCGACAGGATTATGCAGGAGCATGTTCGCCAGGACGCTTCCATTTACCATATGGTGAAATGGGATACGACCTCGTTTGCCGTTGTCGAGCGCACGACGCATCAAGGGTTTGCGGCGGATACATGCTGGTCGCGCGGACAGGCATGGGCCTTGTACGGCTTTGCCAACCTGTACCGCTACACGAATGAACGGCGTTATTTGGATACATCCGTTCGTTTGGCCGAATATTTCTGGGAGCATCTTGATACCGACACCCGTCTTCCGCGATGGGATTTCGTATTTCAGGATCAACCGGATCAGCCGATTGACGCCTCCGCCGCCTCCATTGCCGCATCCGGCATGCTGTTGCTTGGCGAACAGCTGGCAAAAGCGGGCAAACAAACGGAAGCCGAAATCTGGATGATGCGCGGCGAAGAGATCGTCCGGTCATTGGCCGACCGGTGTTTGTACGCGGCGATGGAGCAATACGGGATTATTGAAAAGGCTACTGTGGACAAACCCAGAAATTCCGGCGTGCAGGAAAGCACCATGTACGGGGATTATTATTTTGTCGAGGCGCTGTTCCGCATTGTGAACCGCGGGAACCCGGATTTGTTGGGCCATTTATATTAATTTTTTCGAATCTGCCTAAGATCGGCAACCCGGAGAATATCGGAATTGCGGCGGTGTTTCCCGTTCACCCGCCGCATATTTATTTTCCGGGCACATTGCAAATAAAAGCGGACATAGAATGATGTTTGCCAGTTGCATATTTGTTATAATCAAAATATAATCTATTTGTAAAGGTAATTACAAATTTAATTTGTCACTTCATTTAAGATGTTGGCATTTTTTTCGTTTAGAGAGCTTTTTAAGGGGGAGTTTAATGGATTCGATAGAGATTCGCCCCGCGATTCATCGTGATGAATTGGAGTGTGCCTTTGACATCTGGGGAACTGTTTTTCCGGAAGAAAGATCGTTTTTTCAAAAGCGGTTGGATTTTGATCCCGATTATACTCTTGACACGACCTGGCTGGCATTAATAAACGGCCAAATTGTATCGGCTGTTCAAATATTTCCGTATCGGATGTATTGGGGATCCGTTTTTTTGAAGGTGGGCGGAATCGGTAACGTGGCGACCTTGCCGGAATATCGGGGGTTAGGTCTGGCTAAGCGGATCTTGCGCATGCAATGCGAATACATGAGAAAAAATGAATTCGACCTCTCTTTGTTGCTGACCGGGATCAATTCTTTTTATTCGCGAATTGGCTGGCAAACCATTCCCAGGCAGGAATGGACGGTAGACGCTGCGGTCATTCGGAAATCGGCCCATTCCACATTGCATCTGATCAGAACATTTGACGAGAAAGATCTGGGCCAGGTTAGTCAGATTTATGACGAAATCAATTCCCGCTGGATCGCTCCGATGAAACGATCCAAAGCGTATTGGATTGGGCAGATGAAATGGGAAACCGCGAATCCGGGCCATTTTTTGGTGATGGAAGAGCAAGGACGAATTTTGGCTTATATGCGGTATGTGCTTAACGGCAACGAGTTGCGAATTCGGGATTGTTGTTACAGGGAGGAAAATGAACAGGAAGCATTGAACCTGCTTAGTTTTATATTGGCGAAGGAACAGCAGGTGGAGTCGGTGCGGGCAGAATTACCTTCCGATCACGTTATGGCTGTTTTTTTTCGTAAAATCGGCGGCCAACCGAAAACCGACAATGGATACATGTGGAGAATGTTTGATTTAAACGAAACTTTGCGTAAATTGGCTCCCGAATTGTCCAAAAGGATTTGCAAAAGCAGGCTGTCATCCGAAGCGGACCTTTCCGTCGCACTGCTGCTTGGCGTAGGAAATCAGCTTTCTTTGCTCAAGATTTCACATGAAGCCGTTGAGGTGCAGCCCGTTCGGGAGCCTATTGCTTATAACTTGGCCATCGATTTAACAGAGGAAGAGTGGTTGCGCATCCTTCTGACAGGTTGTGGCGCATTTGGTAAGCCCACTCGAGCCGGTTACGAATATATTCGCGTATTGTTTCCGGATTGCCCCCATGTCTTTTGGCATGCGGACCATTTTTAGCGGGGAAACTTCACGTGGCTAACGTCCATTCGGCAAAAAGATTGCCCCACAATACCTGAAATGAAAGGAAATTAATCCGGGTGAAAATATTTTGTCTTTATTATTTCTTTTATTATTTGGCGTTGGCATCGTATTACCCCTATATAAGTCTTATATTAGACGAAAAAGGCATCCGTCTCGCGCAAATCGGAGTCATCCTTTCCGTATGGGCGTTTGTCAGCGTCTTTTCGCAACCGATTATGGGGTTGATCAGCGATCGTCTGCGGGATCGGCGTATGGTGTTGATTATCGCTACATTTATTTCACCCATCGTGGCATACGGATTTTATTTTTCGGGTCGATTTACGGATTTACTCGTCGTAGCAGTGTTGTTTTCCTGGTTCCAATCTTCCACCAGCCCGCTAAGCGATGCGCTGACGATTGAGACTTGTTCCCAAAAAGGCGTAACATTCGGAAGAATTCGCCTTTGGGGGGCTCTCAGCTATGCAATTTGCACTCTTGTAAGCGGCTTGGTTTATAAGAAAATCGGTTACAATCGAAGTTTTTTTGTTTACTTCGCGTTAAGTTTTATTGTGTTTTTTATCCTTTGGTTTATACCGAAGCAATCTTCATCCCGCATGCGCACTACTTTTTTCAATCAGAGCAAAATTGTATTTTTTCATAAAAAGTTTTTGATGTTCAGCTTCGCCTGTTTTTTGATCATGATGTCCGCATCCATCAATTCTTCCTACCTGCCTATTCATTTTTCCGAAATGGGCTTTGATAAAGGTTGGATCGGCGCGGCTTTTTCCGTGGCGGCATTTATTGAAGTTCCGATGTTCTGGCTTTCGGATCGGCTTAATAGGCGTTTCGGAGGATCTATTATGCTTCGCGCCGCAGCGATTCTTTATGCTGTCAAATATCTTGTCTTTTTCTTGTGCCACAACGTTTATCTCATAATAGCCGCTCAGTTGCTGGACGGAGTTTCCTTTGCCTTCTATGCCAGCAATTCGGTGGAGATGGTTGATGATTTTTCAGGATCGGATAACAAAGCGTCGTTTCAAACAATCTTTGCCTCATTAACCTACGGATTGGGTGGAATTATAGGAGCGGCAATCGGCGGGATTATCATTGACTTGTCAAGCACTACGCATCTTTATTTTGTCCTGGTCCTGTTTTGTTTTTCAGGATTCGTCCTCCTGTCAATGAAACGATTGACATCCGATTCGCTCCCAAAAAAAGAATCATTTAACGGATAAAATCGTTTGATGTTGAAGAGCGGGGCACATTTAATTTTCTTTCCAGAATGAAACTCGAGCGATCCCCACGGTAAACTTCGCGCGAATATTCCAACGGTTCGTCATTGACATTGTATGTTGTAGACTTCAAAAGCATTGCCAACGATCCCACAGGGATGCCAAGGACTTCGCTCGTTAATTGGTCGATCAGAACCGGTTCGATTTGTTCTACACATTTCTCCAGTTTATGATTGAATTTATTCTCAAACATCCAGTACAAAGAGCCCTCACAATCCTCCTTTGTTAATCCCGGCGCCATTTTCCAAGAAATATAGGTTTGGGAATATTGGAATGGCAAATTCTCCACGTAACGAGAGCGGATAATGTGGAAAACAGGGTCTTTTTCGGCAATACGAAGATGTTTGGCAATATTCGCACTGGCCGGTATAACGGAAAATTCTATAATTTTCGTTTCATTAGCCAGGCCAAGGCTATTCATAAAATCAATAAAACTGATATAGCTTGTAAGCCGGTGCTGGATTTTTGATTTGGAGACAAAAGTCCCCCTTCCTTGCACTTGATTTACATGCCCTTCCAATTTCAATTGATTCAATGCCAGTCGAACCGTCGTTCGGCTAACGTTGAACATTTTACAAAGTTCAAATTCCGTCGGAAGTTGATCGCCAGGCTGATATTTTCCCGTTTCGATCATTTCAAGAATTTTGTCTTTTACACTTCCGTAAAGCGGTTGCCCCATCTTGCTCATGAGCTGATTTCCTCCATGATTCATATCCGAGTTAGTGTTGCCTTAAGAAATTTTCTTAATCATATCGCAAATCCCGCAAAATGAAAAGAATTTGTCATTATCAATATGAAAATTGGCGAACATCTGAATCCTATCGCGATCATTTTTAGTGACAAATATGAATGTGCAAACGATGCATATTCGAATAAATGATTGTTTGCGATTCAATCCGGAGAACGGCCCAAGCTTTAATAAAACACACGATCACAATGCGTATGGCAGACACAAAACCAAGTTTCAAAACGAAGCGCGCAAAAAAATTTGTATTTTCGTTGACAATTCGTAATAACAAATATTATAATTAATTTGTAATGTTACAATCATTCATTATTTTCATTAAGGGGGGTTTTTCCTTATGCTCGTGAGGGGTTTGAGGGGACTTTTTGTCAGTGTTTTGATTGTTTTGCTCATTGCCGGTTGCAGCGCGGTTCCAAAGTCGCAACAAAATGAAAACGCTTCACAAAGTGTGGATGTAGGCGCCAATAACAATGAAAGCGGTAATAATTCCGATGCCTCTGCGGAAAATATATTGAGTTGGGACAAAACGGACGATCCGTCGTTGAAGGGGCAGGAAATCACTGTACTGCTTGTGGACACGGATGGAACATTGGAGCCGATCGTAAAACAATTCACAGACGAAACTGGCATAAAGGTTAAAATGCTTGCGGTGGATTACAATTCGCTTTATAACAAAATTACAACCGCCGCATTATCAAATTCCTCGGACATTGACGTCATCGAGATGGATACAATTTGGGCAGGGCAGTTCCTTAAAGGAAATCTTGTTGTCGATCTGACGGATATTGTGCCGCAGAATGTTAAGGACACCTTTACACAATCATCCTTAAGCTCAGTGGAATATAATGGCCACTTGGCGGCAATACCATATTACTCAAGCACCAAACATTTTTATTGGAACATGGATTTGTTGAAAAAAGCCGGGTATGATGCACCGCCGAAAACTTGGAGTGAATTTCGGGAAATGTCCAAAAAGTTGACGAAGAACGGCGTTTATGCATCGGGATGGTCTTGGAAGCAAGCGGAAAGTTTGAATTGCGATTATGTCGCGATGGTTTACGCTTTCGGCGGCGACTTTTTCGGGCAAGACGGAAAAATCAAAGCCAACTCCCCGGAAGCCGTCAAGGCGTTGCAGTTTATGGTCGATATTTTGAATACGGACAAAACCGTAAACCCTGCCAGTTTGCAGTGGGCTGAAGATGATGTCACCAAAGCGTTTGAGGCCGGAAAGATTGCCATGATGTCCAATTGGGAAGGGCAATATCCGGAATTGAACGATCCGTCGAAATCGAAAGTTGTAAATCAAACGGATGTAGGTTTGCTCCCGGGTGAAGGCAATGTGAAATCCGCTTCTGTCACCGGTTCTGAAGGTGTGGCTATTATGCAAGCAAGCCAGAAAAAGCAGGCTGCGCTGGCCTTTGTGAAATGGATAGGGGAAAAGCATTTCCAATTGGAAAACTTCGCCGAACGGGGCACATATCCTGCGCTTAAATCCTTATACTCAGATCCGGCTATGAAGGAAGCGGATTCGACAAATACGATCGATAAAATCCAGGAACAATTTTCGTTTGGGGTAAATCGACCGAACGCGCCAGGTTATGTGGAATGGGCAGACATTCTTTCGGCCCAGGTATTCTCCGCTCTTACAGGCCATGTTACGCCCCAGGAAGCACTGGATAATGCGCAACAGAAAATTGAAGCTGCCATCGCGGCAAAACAATAACATTTCGGCTGAATTTGGTCCGTTTATGTTATGGTTCGGGAATAAAAGAGGAGTTAGTTGATCTGGCTCCTCTTTTTTCGCCGCAACCTCTCAAAGCATCTAAACCTGGAGGATGAAAAATGAGGGGAACAGGTTTAAAAAGAAAAAAATTAAGTTATTTAACAAACCGAGACCGCAAAGAACTTATTCTGGCAATTATACTCCTGCTGCCCACCATTTATGTTTTAGTCCGTGCTTTTATTTTTCCGATTTACCAATCGTTGGTATGGAGTTTTTTCAAATACAATTTGATGGATGGCTCAGAGATCCGCTTTATTGGTTTGCAGAACTATGAGGCGGTATTCCGTCTAAGGGATTTTTGGGTCTCAATGTACAATACTGTATATTTTACCGTGTTTACAGTGACGGTGGAACTTGTTATCGGTTTTTTTAGCGCGATTTTGCTGAATCAGGCTTTCCGCGGTCGAATTTTCTTTCGGGCGATGATTATTGTACCGTGGGCAATGTTGACGTTGGTTAACGGTTTGTTGTGGAATTGGATTTACCAACCCGGATATGGGGCATTGAACCAGGTACTGCATTTTTTTCATATACTTGGTCCGGATCAAACCCCGATATGGCTTTCCAGTTCATTTCGGGTTGTTACGTTCGCTTCCATAGCCGATATTTGGAAGATGACACCGTTTATGACGCTTTTGTTATTAGCCGGTCTGCAGTCTTTGCCACCCCATTTATATGAAGCGGCAGTAATTGATGGTGCGGGCTTCTGGGAAAAAATCCGGCACGTTACGATTCCGCAACTTTGGCCCGCGATTATCATTGCTTTGGTTCTGCGTATCATTGGAACATTCAGAGTGTACGATATCCTGACGGTATTCACGGGCGATCCGACGGCATCCTCCACTTATTTGACCTTTAATTATGCTTTTCGGTACTTTTATTTGGGCAAAGCATCGGCCATGGCCTGGATAACAACACTGTTTATACTGGCGATGATCATCATCTACATTCGTCAATTGAAAAAGAATCAGGATCTGCAATAGGGGGTGAAGCAGAACCGTGTTAAAGCAAATCAAAAAAAGCATAACAGATCATACAGACGATACTTTCAGAAAAAAATCGTGGCGGGTGCGCCTATTTAAAGCGGCGAGCCATGAACTTTTTCCGCCTTTGTACTTGTGGATCGGACTGCTGTTATTAGCCTTGTTTACTTTGTTGCCGTTTCTTTATTTGTTGACATCTTCCTTCAGTGAAACGCAAGAACTGATCAGCGGGCACTTGTTTCCGCATCATCCGACTTTGGAAAATTACAAAAAATTGTTTACCGGTTCGACCAGCTCCGATTTTATAAACGCCATGAAAAACAGCGTGCTCACCGCATCTCTGACAACTTTTTTCACATTAATTATCGGTGTCTTCGCTGCCTACGCATTAGCCAAAATCAAGTTTCCATTACGAATGTCGACGATGTTCGGGATTTTATCGATACAGCTTTTGCCGTCCATTAGCATTATCGTGCCAATGTATATCATGATGCGCAATGGCGTGACGGTCAATATTCCGTTTACGTCAATCGAATTGATTCACACCCCGCCGCTATTGGATTCAATCTGGTCGCTTGTGATCGCTTACAGTACGTTCTCCCTGCCGTTTTCCATTTGGTTAATGACCGGATATTTCCGGACGATATCCCGCGAAATGGAGGAGGCTTCATTTGTCGATGGATGCAGCCGGATTGGCTCGATGATCAGAATCGTCATTCCATTGTCTTTGCCTGGAATTGCGGCCACAGCCATTTTTACCTTTTTAAACGCATGGGACGAGTTTATGTTTGCCAGCGCGTTTACGCAAACTTATGATTCCAAAACCCTGCCAATCGCAATTCGTGAATTCATCGGCAAACACAGCATCGACTGGGGGTTGATGACCGCGGGAGGCTTAATCGCTTCACTTCCCCCGGTTGTGATCTCACTTTTCTTGTATCGCTATATAGTAAGCGGATTGTCTGCAGGAGGAGTGAAAGAATAAACGTTTTCTTTTTACCATGAGCTTATGGCGATAGGTTGACTTTTAATATGTATTGGTTTTATAATTTGTTACAACAAATCCAATTAATTTTTTATACATCATAATAAATATATTGCGGGAGGTATAACGAGTGGTTGAGAAACAATTGAAAATTGCCGTAATCGGCGGCGGTTCTTCCTATACACCGGAACTTATCGAAGGGTTCATCAAACGATATCCCCATTTGCCGGTAAAAGATTTATATTTGGTCGATATTGAAGAAGGGCGCAACAAATTGGAAATTGTCGGAGCTTTGGCCAAACGCATGGTTGAAAAGGCGGGAGTGCCGATTCGTATCCATTTAACGTTAGAACGCCGCGAAGCGATAAAAGACGCTGATTTTGTGATAACCCAGTTGCGCGTAGGATTGTTGGAGGCGCGCGTGCGCGACGAGAAAATTCCGTTAAGGTATAATCGAATCGGGCAAGAAACGACCGGTGCGGGTGGATTCGCGAATGCTCTGCGCACGATACCGGTCATTCTCGAAATTTGCAAAGATATTCAGGAGCTGTCGCCCAACGCCTTCATGTTTAATTTTACAAATCCGGCCGGACTCGTTACGGAGGCGGTATTAAAGTATTCAAAAGTAAAATCGATCGGACTTTGTAACCTTCCGATTGGCACGCAGATGCAAATCGCAAAGTCCGCCGGAGTTAATCGCGACGATGTCGAACTGGAAATGGTCGGAATCAACCATTTGAATTGGACGACAAAAATCATGGTAAAAGGCGAAGATATTACTTCGTTCATCTTGCAAAAGGCGGAGAATACAGGATTTAGTATGAAAAATGTGCCGGATTTCGGCTGGAGCCCGGAATTTTTGCGGTCGCTTGGAGCGCTTCCTTGCGCGTATCATCGTTATTATTACATGCCAGACAAGATGCTTGCCGAGGAGATCGAATCTGCCAAAACAGTAGGGACGCGGGCGGAAGTGGTCAGGCAAATTGAAGCAAAGCTGTTTGAAATGTACAAGAATCCCGAATTGGCGGTTAAACCGCCGGAGCTTGAAAAAAGGGGAGGAGCGTATTATTCGGAAGCGGCTCTTAATTTAATCGACTCCATTTATAATAATAAACGAGATTTGCAAGTAGTTAATGTGCAAAATAACGGCACAATCTCGTGCTTGCCTGACGATGTCAGCATTGAGGCAAAGTGTGTGATCGGCGCGGAAGGCGCGGTTCCGGTTCACATTACGACACCGATAGATGCCCGCATCCGCGGATTGTTGCAAATTGTCAAAGCTTACGAGGAATTGACCGTAGAAGCGGCTGTAAAGGGTGACTATGGCCTGGCATTACAGGCATTGGCAATCCATCCGCTCGTAGGAGACATTGATATTTCGAAGCGGATTTTGGACGACGTATTGTCGGAAAATAAGGCTTATTTGCCACAATTTCATTTATAATCATAAATAACGGCTCTTTTGTCTTATAAATAAAAAATAAAGGCGGGGCTCGAATATGATTGGCACGGTTAGGGAATATAATCATTTCATTGGAGGGGAGTGGGTCCCCCCCGGTTCCGGCAAGTTTATCGAACGGAGAAACCCGGCGACTTGGCAATTGGTATCGCGGTTCGCTGATGGAACTCCGGAAGATGCAAAACGGGCGATTACTGTTGCCAGACAAGCCTTTGATTCAGGGCCGTGGCCGCGCATGTCGGGAATGGATCGAGCCCGAATCCTGTTTCGGCTTGCGGATCTGATACGAAATGAAAAAGAACAATTGGCGAAAATGGAGACAGAAGAGACGGGCAAACCGATTAAGTTGTCCAGAGGAGATATGGATGGTTGTATCGGCCTGATTGAGTATGCGGCCGGTTTGGCCCAGCAGCTTCACGGAGAATGTTATTCCAACCTTGGCGAACGGCATACAGCGCTTGTGATTCGCGAGCCTGTAGGTGTGGTGGGAATGATTGTGCCGTGGAATTTTCCCGCGTTAATTTTTTGTCAAAAAATGCCGTTTGCATTGGCTGCGGGATGCACAGTTGTGGCCAAACCGTCCGAGTTTACTTCCAGTTCCACTTTGGAAATCAGCCGCCTTGCTTTAAAGGCAGGGGTCCCGGCAGGTGTAATCAATATTGTGACTGGATATGGCGCGCAAGTGGGCCAGGCAATCGTCGATGATCCCGATGTTGATTTTATCTCCTTCACCGGGTCCACCGTGACCGGAAAACGCGTGATCGCATCATCGGCTGATACTCTAAAAAAAGTATCGGTTGAATTGGGCGGGAAATCGGCAAATATCGTGTTTGCGGACGCGGATTTGGATGATGCGATAGACGGGACGATGCTTGGCGTCTTTTTTAACAATGGTGAAACATGCTGTGCTTGCAGCCGTCTGATAATTGAAGATTCAATTGCCGATAAGTTTATTGAAAAACTGGTTGAACGCACACGGCAATTAAAAGTAGGCAACCCGTTAAATTTGGACACGGATATTGGAGCGCTCATTCATGAAAAGCATGCCGATAAAGTTAAAGGATTCATAAAAACGGGTCAGGAGCAAGGAGCAAAACTCCTTGCCGGGGGCCTCAAATCGTTGCCCGATGAGTGCCAAACCGAATGTTTTGTACTTCCAACTATTTTCGACCATGTCAAAACAGAAATGAGTATTTTTCAGGAAGAAATCTTTGGTCCGGTATTGAGCATCACGAGATTCAAAACGATAAATGAGGCTATTCGGATTGCAAACAGCACAAGATATGGTTTGGCATCCGCCGTTTGGACAAAAAATATCGACAAAGCAATGGTTGTGTCCCGGGAAATGAAAAGCGGAACAGTATGGGTTAATACCGTTATTGATGGATCGGCGCAACTTCCGTTCGGAGGTTATAAGACAAGCGGCTTCGGCAGAGAGATGGGGCAGGCAGGATTTGAAGAATTTACAGAAGTAAAAACAGTCAATATACACATTGGAAAAAGAGAGCCCTTTTACAACATCGATAAAAATTAATCGGCAAGCCATATGTCAGATCACTTTAATACGAATGTGGAGGAAATGATGGCATATATTATGGGGGTTGATGGCGGAGGCAGCAAAACCTATACGGTTATTGTAAATGATTCCGGCAAATTATTGGGCCACGGCATTTCAGGCTGCGGCAATTATCAAATGGTCGGGATCGATGCCGCTATGCAAAATATTAATTCCTCAATTAATTGTGCGCTTAAACAAGCAAACCTCGCGGCGGAAGAAATTGATTTTACAATGTTTGGTCTGGCGGGTGCGGACCGTGAAAAAGATTTTTCGATACTTCGTCCGGCACTTGGCAAACTGCCGTTGCCTAGATGGGATATTGTTTGCGATACGTTTGAGGGCCTTCGCACTGGTAGTCCGCAAAACATTGGAATCGTCCTGGTATGCGGAAGCGGGACAAATGCCGCGGGGAAAAATCGGCAGGGGAAAACCGTGCAGGTAGGCGGATTTGGTTATTTTTTTGGTGATCATGCCGGCGGGCACGAAATGGCGCAAAGCACTTTTCGGGCAGCGGTCCGCTCGTGGGAAGGCAGAGAAATTCCATCCGTTTTAACCCAAAAAGTGGCCAACTATTTCGGTTTTAATTCTATGGAAGAAGTTTTTAACTATTTCTTGGATCATGATATTCATCATTTGCCTGATGGAAATCTGACATTGTTGTTGCATGAAGCGGCGAATGAAGGAGATCGGTTGGCCATACGGATAATCGAAGAAACGGGTTATGAATTAGGCATTGCGGCTAATTCGGTTATAAGGAGACTAGGTGGTTTTCCGGGTGAAAATTTTCCGGTTGTATTGGTTGGTTCCGTCATTCAAAAGGGCAGAAATTCGTATTTGTTAAATTCCCTCCATAAAACGATCGCCGCGGAAAATACGAATTTCGAGTTCGTGATTCCGGAGATGGCTCCTGTTTATGGCGCCGTTTTGTTAGCTATGGATGAACTTGGAATTAAGGCGACGGATGATATGTATAAAAAGTTTATTGATTATGGGGGATACCAGGTTTGAAGCGCGGGGGATTGCAATTTGCTGAAATTAATAGCCTTGGACGTTGATGGGACATTACTCAATGAGTCAGGTCAAATTTCGGAACAGACGCTGGAAATGGTCGCTACGCTGCGGGGGCGAGGCGTCGAATTTACGTTGTGTACAGGGCGTAATTTGCCCATGGTCCTTCCTTTCGCAGAAAAACTCCAGATCAAATTACCGATTGCCACTTGCAATGGAGCCGAAGTTCGTTGTCTTGACGGGAGAGTATTGGCACGCCGTTCGTTGCCGAGCGACACAGCGGCGTCTGTCCATCACGTTTTGCGATCTTGTGATGCTCTATATCATGTATACGCGGACGATTATATTTATTTCGAAAATAAGGACAGACATAGCAAGAAAATGTATGCTTATTATCGCGATTTGCAACGAAATAAGGATATGAAAACAATCTTGCACGAAATCGATCAACCATACATGATTGAAACGTCCAATTTGGATGATTTATGGAAAGATGAATCTGTAACGGTCGAGAAGTTTTTTGTTATGGAACAGCGGGCCGATCGCTTGCAGGAAATTCGTAGGAAACTTATAAAAAAATGCGATCTTGAAATTGCCACTTCCCATTTTGCTGCGTTGGAAGTGTGTCATGTTTTGGCTAATAAAGGAAACGCGCTATTGAAAATTATGGAAATTTGCGGTTTTTTGCCTCGAGAGGTTGCGTCAATTGGCGATGGTATGAACGATGTGCCCATGTTTACAGTTACCGGAAATTCAATTGCAATGGGGAATGCAATCAACGAAGTGAAAATGCGCGCTCGGTTTGTTTCCGGGAAAAATAGCGAAGAAGGTATGGCGCAAGCGTTGCGGCATTTATTAAATTATTGCTAGGGCCACTATCCTTTTCGGGCAATAGGCATCAATTGGAGAACGATAGTCCGGTATCCTACTGAGGAACGTATTGCCCCCGTTCCGCAAACGCCCCGGGCTAAAACCCGGCCGGATAGCGGGCCAGTCTTCGCACTCTTCGTTGCCGCTCCACGTTGCAGGGGCGTGCTTTAGCGGACGCCAGTGACGTTAACTGGTCGCTCTGTCGTCTAACGGACGCCAGTGACGTTAACAGGCGGTTTTTTTTATGTTTTAAATTCTTACGGACGCTATTGCGCGTATTTGCTCATTTCTATGGTTTTACAGGCCCGATTTAAGCAAATAACGTCACCTGCGTCCGTTAAAATTTCCACATGGCGTTTTTTCGCAAAATAGCCGCAAATACGTCCATTAGCGCTAGTGGCTGGGGGGAAAGTCACAGGTTGGCGGATTATGCGGTCGATTATGCATCGATTGCGCGGCCAGCAACCGTAAATACGTCCGTTGGCACGGGCAACATGCTGATGCGGGCGAACTGCCCATAATGGCAGTTCCGTTTGCGAAGGCGTGGCGGCAATTCCGATAAAATCGTGGCAGTATTTGCGCAGCGTTGACACGCGACTTGATCGTGTTATAATTGAGAATGATTATCAGTCAAGCTGACCGCGTGGCAAAAAAGCTGCCGCGCTGTCGCAGAACAAGCAAAGGTGCCATTTGAATGAAAAAAGCTTCCGCGTTTGAAAAAGTTGCCGCCAGGTGTTGGAACGTGCTGAATGAAGGCAAGCCGTTTACGCCTGTATTTGTCGTCGGCACTTTTCTTATTTATACGCTGCTGCAAGGCGCCGGTCAGATCAGCTGGCCAAGCTTTGCGCTGGCGGTTGTGTGGTCGTTGCCGGTATTCGCGGTTTATTACGCGTTCGACTTTCCGCTGCACTTGCGCGTCTTCTTATGGCTGCCGGCAGCCTTGCAAATCTGGATGTTCCCCGGGGCTGATTTTGCGTTATACGCGTTGGGACTGGGACTTTATATTTTCTTCACCGTATTTTTTTGGGGCACGATCTATTACCATCTGCGCATCGGCACGCCGTGGACGAACTATCGCCGGTTCTGGAAACTGGTGCTCAAAAACAGCGATTCGACAAGCGGCAACGCTCAGGAGCAGCTGCCCAAAGTCTGGCTGCTTTTGGGACTCTTGGCGTGGTTTTATGCGCATCCGTTAGGCGGCATGCCGCGGCACATCGTCGTCTATGCCGTTTTTGCCGCCTGTTTATGGCTATACGCCTGGGCGGTGCATAAGCTTTTGTTTACCTGGAAGCCGCATGAGTTGCCGCCCACGAAGCGGGAAGGCGCCTTGAGCGCGATCGCCGAAAAAGTTTACATCGTCATTATCGACGGCTGCCGCAAGGATCGGTTGGCGGAAGCGGACACGCCGTTTATCGATTGGCTGCGCGCGGAAGGGACGGAATTCGCCAGCATGGAAACGATTTATCCCGACCGCACCGTCGTCTGTTTTTCATCGATGTTTACCGGGACATACCCGCGCGAGCACGGCATCAAAAGCAATATGGTGTGGAGGCTGGGCGTCCGCTGCGAAAGCGTCTTTGACAGTTTGCGCAAAGTCGGCAAAACGGGAAAACTTTTAGGGATCGCCCATCTTGTCGACTCGTTCGGCGATGATGTGGAAACGGTCACGGCTGTGATGAAAAACGACGAAGCGGACGCCAATATCATGCTGCGGGCCAAAGATATCGTCGAACGGCATGACCCCGATCTCCTGATCGTGCAGCTGATTGCGACCGATCAGACGGGGCACAGCCGCGGTGCGCTTTATGAGGAATACAAGCAAAAAATTGCGGAAGCGGACCGCCATATCGCAGACTTTTACGCTTGGCTGAAAGCCAGGGGACTGCTGGATGATGCCGTGTTCATCGTAGCGGCGGACCATGGTCAATCTGACGGAATCGGCGGGCATGGACATCTGGATGAAGGCGAACGGTATGTGCCGTTTTTCATGGCCGGAAAAGGCATCCGCAAAGGCCACCTCGTAACGTCCAAGCACAGCCTCGTTTCCGTTACGCCGACCATATGCCGGCTTTTGGGCGCGCCGCTGCCCGACAAAAGCAGAGGCCCCGTGCTTGCGGAAGCGTTCAAGGAGGAGATCCGGTGAAAACGTGTATCGTCGTCATTCCCGCGTACAATGAGCAGGACGCGATTGCCGGCGTCATCGCCCAAATACCGCGCGCAGCCATGCCGGGATATGAGGTAAAAGCGCTTGTGGTCAATGACGGCTCCGGCGATGCGACCGTGAAGAGGGCGCGCGAGGCCGGGGCGGACTATATTTATTCGACCGTGGCCAACCAGGGACTTGGCGCAGCCGTTTATTTCGGATTAAAGGAAGCGTATCGGCTGGGCGCCGACATCGTCGTAATGATCGATGCCGACAACGAATATCCGGCGGCCGAAATTCCGCACGTCGCGGCGCCGATTGTGAACGGGGAGGCGGATTATGTGATCGGCTCCCGGTTTATGCGCAAAGTGCGCGGCATGAAGCTTTACCGCAGATGGGGCAACCGCGCGTTTACGCTTCTGGTATCGCTGCTTTTGCGCAGACGGTTGAGCGACGGGCAGTCCGGCATGCGCGCGTTTTCCCGGGCGGTCTGCCGTGACGTGGACATTATTCATGCTTACAATTACGCGCAGGTGATGACGCTAAATATTGTGCGCCAGGGCTATCGGCTGCGCGAGGTGCCAATCTCGTATAAAGTTCGGACAACGGGTGAATCGTTTATCCGGTTCAACTATCTTGCCAGGGTTATTCCGGCGATTTGCAAAGAAATGCTGACGCCGGTGGAAAATCGTCGCGGGGTACAAACACCCTACGCCTTGGAATTTCATAAAGCTATAGTGACCGACAAAATATAAAAACCGGCATTGTTTAAAACAATAGATTCGGTGAATACTGGTATACAGGATGAGAAAAGCTTTGGAAGTTTCGAGGTGGTAGAAGCATGGATGATATGCAGAACAGTGTTTGTATCATTTGCCACGGGCAGCGATCCGAAGGCATTCGTATTTGCTCCCGGTTTATTTGCGCCGATTGTGAACGGGAAATCGTTCGCACCGACGTGGTAGACGGCAATTACGGTTACTTTATTGATCAGATGAAACAGATTTGGCGCGATATAAAAGGATTGGCTTGAATAAAATCATTTCAAATCATTTCGAAACTGCTGCGGATATACACCGCAGCAGTTTTTGAAAAACCGGGAAAAAGAGTACAGATTCGGATAGCCAAGCGTGAAGGCGATTTCGGTTATCGTCATTTCGTTTTGCCTAAGCAGATGTTTTGCTTTATCCAATTGCAGCTTTTGCAGGAAAGCTTTCGGCGACATGCCCGTTTGCTCCGAAAATACGGTCGCGAAGTACGTCCGATTCACGCCGATGAAATCCGCTATATGTTGAACGCTGATCTTCTCCGTATGATGCAGCTTCATATATTCGATCGCCCGCTGAATCCAACTGATTTGGCGCACAGGCTGGTTCGCGACAGACTCGGACAATTCGGCAAACAGGCGATAAAAAAGGCTGAGCAGACGCAGCGGAGTTGTCTGTTCGGAAGATGTAGGCTGCCTAAGCTCATCGAGTATATGTTCAACCGTATTCCATACTTGTTTGGAAGCGGCATTTGTTTTGCACGGATAGTGGCGCATGATGCCAGCCGCCCCCATCAGCCCATCCGCACCCGGACCGGCGAAAGCGGTCCAGTACATTTGCAACGGCTCCTCGGCCGGAAGCCCCCGATAGGAATAGCTGCACCCGGGAAACATGCCGAACAGGTCTCCGCTTGCGAGATCGGCTGAACCGCCCGGATATTCAAAATGAACTCGGCCAGAACGGACAAAATGAATACTGTAGCATTCGATTTGCTTCGGACCGACCGCATAATTGGGTTTGGCAATGTTGCGACCAGCGCGGACGGGCCATATCCGTTCATCTTTTTCATAAAGCGAAGGTGTGTAGTATAGCTGTTCGGAAAATTCGTGCGCATATTCCTTCACATTCCCGCCGCCCCTCTCGTCACTTTATTTTTCCGACTTGTACGCCGAGCCGGGCGTCGATCATCACCGGGATGTATCCCAGCCAGCATGGCGCCTGGACATTGGGCACGAAGTTGTTGGAAGACCGCCATACGGTCGGTGAAGATTTTGTGCAGGCGGGTTATCGGACGGCGCTGATTGGCAAAGCGCATTTCCAGCCGCTGCGTACGACAGAAGAATACCCTTCGCTGGAAGCGTACCCCGTGTTGCATGATTTTGCTTTCTGGAAACAATTTTATGGTCCGTTTTACGGCTTCGAGCATGTGGAGTTGGCCCGTCCCCACACAAACGAAGCGCATGTCGGGCAGCATTACGCGCTATGGATGGAACAAAAGGGCTGCCGCAATTGGCGCGATTATTTTCTGCCGCCGACCGGCACTATGGACAGTTCGCAAACCTACAAATGGCCGATTCCGGAGGAATTCCACTACAACACCTGGATCGCCGAACGCACCAATCGTTTGCTTGAACGGTACAAGAACAACGAAGAAAACTTTTTCCTGTGGGCCAGTTTCTTTGATCCGCATCCGGAATACCTGGTCCCCGAGCCCTGGGATACGATGTACGATCCGGACATGTTGACGATTCCCGCACTGGTGCCCGGCGAGCATGAGCACAATCCGCCGCACTTTCAGATGACGCAGGAGGAAAATCCGAACTACAAACGATGACCGGCGTAAGTCAAAAACAGGTGTGGCTCGGCGAAACCGCCCAGGCGCGGGATCATGCGATTTGCGAATTTCGCCACGAACCGACCACGATTCACCAGAAAACGTTTGTCGATGCGCGGTATAAAATCACGGTCTATTACAACCGGACGTACGAAGAAATCTTCGATCTCAAGGAGGATCCGCACGAATTGCATAATTTATGGGACGACCCCGCGTACGGACAACTGAAGCAGGAATTGCTGCTCAAGTATATCTGGGCGGAATTGGGCAAGGAGCCCTTGGCAATGCCGCGCATATGGGGCGCATAACTTGACGTTTTCTCTAGCATGGCGCCAGTGTGAAAGTGAAATGGTCCGGACGACGGATGCAGTAGATGAAAAAAGCTTATATTGTATAGCTGGCTACCGCCATTTACCCGGTAAATGGCGGATTTTTTATTCTCGTACTTTCCTGTAATACTGGTAGGGGGAAAGCCCCGTGTATTTTTTAAAAACCTTGCTAAAATAATAAGGATCGTCCAGGCCGGACAAGCTACCGATTTCATTCATGGCGAGATGAGTCGTCTCGATTAATTCCTTCGCATGGTTGATACGAACCATATTGACATATTTCATGATTGTGTGGCCTGTTACTTCCCGAAAGACACGGTTAATAAAATCGAAATTGCAAGCGAACTTTTCTTCAATCATGGTGCTGCTGATTTTTGCAACGAAATTTTGATGAATATAGTTGAGAAGTTCGTGAACTTTCTCAATGGATTTTGTATTTTTACGGGTGTTTTTCCGTATTTCGCTCATAAAATGTTCCCTTGAAATTTCGATCAGCAATTCGGAGAATCTCAAAGCCGTCAGACTTCGGTTATATTGTTTTCTTTTATACAGATTGAGGATATCGTTCATAACATGAAGCACCTTATGGAAGCCGCTGTTTTCGGCTAATGTCAGATATTTTGGCAGATAACAAAGATAATTGTCGGCGATTTCATCTTCAAACCCATGCTGCCCGTCTTTTCTGGGTCTGCTATGCTCCAGGAAAAAATTGCTGATAAAAGTGTTCGGATCCTCGATATAGACCGACCGCACATCCGGGTGGCCAAAGTGAATATAGAAGTAATCGCAAGCATGCTTCTCGATGCCTTCATGTTCCAGCCCAGGTTCAAGAAGCAACATATCCCCTTTGCGAAGCTCAAATTTTTTGCCGTTTTCCCGGAGATGAAGCTCGCCGCTTTTGATCAAATAAAGCAAATACTCGTCGGTAATCCGCCGAAAATGCTTCCAGGGCGATTTGTAAGATACAAAGCCCATAACCGTAATCTTTGGCAGAGAAATGAGATTGATTGCCAGCATTGACGGCGCGCTCCTTTCGAGAATGAAAAAGTCGCTAAATTACAAAAAGTAATCTTTATTTGCCATTCTCAATTATTCTAACACATCCTATACTGATGGTGTAATCGAATACAAAAAAAGCAGGATGGTAGATATGAATAAAGTAAAAATTGGCGTAATCGGTCTCGGCATCATTTCCAACAATCACATTCGTTCCATCA